>NZ_JADEVX010000318.1:0-2518 GCF_015207925.1 Microcystis sp. LEGE 00066
CCCCACACCCCACACCCTACTTCCCATTGAAAAAGCTCCGGCAATCGATCGCCCGGATAGATAGTCGGGGATTTGGGTTAGGGTAGTAAAAGATACAGATTACTCACCCTTGCAGACCAACAATTATGACGAATACCAGTAACCCGCTGCTTGCCGGTCAAGGATTACCAGCTTTTGACCAAATCCAACCTGGCCTGATTGTCCCTGGGATGACGCAACTTTTGCAGGAACTGGCCAGAGAATTAACCGAACTAGAAGCAGAGATTGCCCCCACCTGGGAAAAATTAGTCGAACCCCTCACCCGGATTGAAGAACGTTTAAGCTGGAGTTGGGGGATTATCGGTCATCTGATGGGGGTAAAAAATAACCCAGAATTGCGTCAAGCTTACGAAACCGTACAACCGCAGGTAGTCGAGTTTATTAGCCGTTTAAGCCAAAGTAAACCCATTTATGAAGCATTTTTGTCCCTGCGCCAAGGGGAAAGCTGGGGGCAATTAGACGAGGCACAACAGCGCATTGTCGAAGCTTCCCTGCGGGATGCTCAATTGGCCGGGGTGGGATTAGCAGGGGAGAAAAAAGACAGATTTAACGCGATTCAACTGGAATTAGCGGAAATCACCACGAAATTTTCTAATAACCTTCTCGATGCCACCAAAGCTTTTCAACTGAAACTAACAACCCCAGAAGATATCGCCGGTTTACCCCCTAGTCTCCTTAGTTTAGCCGCCCAAACCGCCCGCACTCAAGGAGAAACTAACGCCAGCACCGAAACTGGTCCCTGGGTGATTACCCTCGATTTTCCCAGTTATTTCCCCTTTATGAAGTACAGCGATAATCGGGAATTGCGCGAAAAACTCTATAAAGCCTACGTTAGTCGGGCTGATCTGGGAGAATTGGATAATAATCCCTTAATCGATCGCATTTTGCAACTTCGTCAGGAACAGGCCCATCTTTTAGGTTATAGTACCTACGCCGAGGTCAGTCTTGCCCGGAAAATGGCCAATTCTGTGGATGAAATCGAGAAATTGCTTGACAATTTGCGCCAAGTAAGCTATGAAGCGGCAAAACAGGATTTAGAGGCCTTAAAAACTTTTGCGGGAACCGACGATCTCAAGCATTGGGATATAGCCTATTGGTCAGAAAAACAGCGTCAGGCCAAGTTTAACTTTAGTGCCGAGGAATTACGCCCCTATTTCCCCCTACCACGGGTTTTAGAAGGCATATTTAGCCTCGCTAAACGGATTTTTGGGGTAGAAATTATCGCTGCCGACGGTAAAGCACCCATCTGGCATCCCGATGTGCGTTATTTCCAGATTAACGACGAAAAGGGCGAAAAAATCGCCTATTTCTACCTCGATGCCTACAGTCGTCCCGCCGAAAAACGCGGCGGCGCTTGGATGGATGTCTGTATCGGTCGGGCCAAAACCGGCACCGAGGTGCGTTTACCTGTGGCTTATTTAATCTGCAATCAAACGCCTCCAGTGGACGGAAACCCCAGTTTAATGACCTTTGAGGAGGTAACTACCCTATTTCACGAATTTGGCCACGGTTTACAGCATATGTTAACCACTGTGGATTATTCTGGCGCGGCGGGTATTAATAACGTTGAGTGGGACGCGGTGGAATTGCCCAGTCAATTTATGGAAAATTGGTGTTATGATCGCCCTACTTTAATGAGTATGGCCAAACACTACGAAACCGGTGAAACTCTCCCCGAACATTACTATCAAAAACTGCTTCTAGCTAAGAATTATATGAGCGGTTCGGCTATGCTGCGTCAGCTACATTTGTCTTTAGTAGATTTGGAATTACACCATCGTTATCAACCCAATGGCAGCGAAACTCCTAAACAAGTCAGACAGCGTTTAGCGGCGACGACGACGATCATTCCCCCCCTACCGGAAGATGCTTTCTTGTGTTCTTTTGGGCATATTTTCGCCGGCGGTTATGCGGCGGGTTACTATAGTTATAAATGGGCAGAAGTTCTCAGCGCCGATGCTTTTGCCGCTTTCGAGGAAGTGGGATTAGATAACGAAGAAGCAGTGAAAGCGATCGGTCGCCGTTTTCGTGATACTGTTTTAGCTATGGGGGGAAGTTCCCATCCTATGAATGTTTTTAAAGCTTTCCGCGGTCGTGAACCTAGTACCGAACCTCTCCTCCGTCATAGCGGGTTATAAAAGTAGCCAAAAACCTTTCTTTGTGGTGCGTTACGGCAATATTCAGAGCTTGATTTTTTCCCTAAAAACAAGGGATTGCCTAACGCACCCTACTTGACTACTTAACATTTTTTCATAAATAGGCTCTCAAACTTGCTGTAAAAATAGAAATGATAAGTTACAATACTATTGTTCTATACATCACCAATCTAGCCTTTGATAAAATTTATGGAATCAGGCTCTTCGGGAATTGTTATGCAAATAATTAACTTAAAATAAAATTCAATGAGAGTACCTAAGCTCAAAAGTAGCTGAAATTCATACAGGAAAGGACTTAAGGCACAAATAAGTTAATATCAAAA
>NZ_JADEVX010000100.1:0-16121 GCF_015207925.1 Microcystis sp. LEGE 00066
GGTGTGGGGTGTGGGGTGTGGGGAAGGAAACCTCTGACGACTGGCTACCCAAAACAAAGTTTCACTTTTTAGCATACCAGCGCCATAAAACTCGGGCTAAACGTTGGGGATCGTGACGAACTTTGGCAGTAACTTCATCTTCTGCCATTACATTCGCTAAAACAATGCGATAACCCATTTTTCCCACTTCCTCGCGATCTAAAAACACAGGATGACTATGCTCTTGGGCGTATAATTGTAGAGATTGGGGCGATGGTGCAGTTCTTTGGGCTAAAACCGCGTCAAAGACGCGTTCTTCGCAGACTCCTTCGATCGCTCGCAAATGATCTGCCACCGAATAATTATCCGTTTCCCCCGGCTGGGTCATAATATTACAAACATAGACACGGGGAACTGTCACCTGTGCTAGGGCCTGACGAATTGCGGGAACCAACAAATTAGGGATAATACTGGTATAAAGACTACCCGGCCCGATGATAATATAATCTGCTTCCTTAATTGCCGCTAAAGCCGCCGGTAAAGCGACTGGATCGGCAGGATGACAGCCAATCTGACGAATTTGCCCCATAGCTTCGGTTATCTTTGATTCTCCCTCAATAATGCGCCCATCGGCTAACTTAGCCCAAAGACTAACATCGGTAAGGGTAGCAGGTAGCACTTTACCGCGAATGGCCAAAACTTTGGCACTAGCATCGATCGCCTGTTCCAGATCGCCGGTAATCTCGGTCATAGCGCTGATAAATAAATTACCAAAACTGTGGCCCGATAAACCATCCCCGGTATGAAAGCGATATTGAAACAATTCCGTTAATAACTTTTCCTCATCGGCTAAAGCGGCGATACAATTGCGAATATCCCCCGGGGGTAAAATGCCCATTTCCCGACGTAATCGGCCCGAAGAACCGCCATCATCAGCTACGGTGACAATAGCGGTGATATTGGAACTATACTGTTTTAAACCGCGTAAAAGCGTCGATAAACCCGTACCGCCACCGATCGCCACAATTTTTGGGCCGCGATGGAGACGACGATGGGCCCGTAGGCGATCGACTAATTCCTCCGATGCGTCTGGTTGTAGTGCTTCTGTAATCGTTTCGACGGTGCGACTCTGACCCCAGAATAACAAAAAGACACCCAGCAAAACCGCCAGCGGCCCAGAAACAGAATTAGGGACCAAACGAGCGGTAGTTTCTAATGCTTGGGAAACAAACTCTAAAAAGCGATTAACTGGGGTTAATTTTACCCAAATAGCCAAACCGAAGGAGGTGAGAAAAACGCCGGTTAAACTGATTAAAAGCCAGCGTTTGACAAAAAGACCGGGAGAAAGCCATTTAAACCAACGATTAACCCGTTTAGGCGTTTTTCTGCCCACAGAAGCGGCTATTTTCCCCTTCTGAGCGTTGAGTTCCCGTAGCGTTTGTTTAAATGGACTCATAGATGTGGCCTGGCAGCGAACGCATTGATTCTGGAGAGACTGTAGCCGAAAAAGGGGACAAACTCAAGTTAACCTAACCTCCCACCTGGGAATAGGCCGCTTCGGAAATTGTGGGAATATCGGCGTATTTGCCGATAACCGACTGTATAATGCTGTAAACACAGGCGGCAAATGCTCCCAAAAAGACGACGTTAAAAAGAGTTTCTAGCACAAAATTCGCCCCTAAACGCTCATCGAAGAACTTTAAGACCAATCCCAATAAAGACACCAAAATATCGATTAAAATCGCCTGCATGGTGTTAAACCGGATAAAATGACTAATGCGGGGATTGCGTACCACGGCCAAAAAGAGGACGAAAAAGATAATTAAACTGCCAAAGGTTCCCAGAGAACTATAGAGAAAAGCTAAGGGAGTTAAAACTATTACTAAGGCCGCTCCTAAAAAAGGGATTTGCTGGAAGATAGAGTCACCGAAGGCAAAAGCGGAATATAAGGGTAAAAGATATACTAAAGCTGCAAAAATGCGATCTTTTGTATCGGTTGAGCCGCGCCAAGTCATAATCTATCGTCTCCTGAGACTACTGCTAACTCTCTTCAAGATAACCCGGCAGCCCACCAGACTTCCCATAACCGAAAAAATTGATCGAGGCCGAAGATTCTTGGACCTCGATCGAGTTATTCTCAAACAGAGACGGGGTGCTTGGTTTCCTGTAACAGAGCCAGATATTCCTCCTTAAAATACTGTAGGGTACTTAAAATCGGATTGGGAGCGCTTTGACCAAGACCACAAAGACTGGTTTCTTTGACCATCTGACAGAGATGTTCTAGGTTTTCGAGGTCGTGAATATCGGCCTTTCCGTCGATAATTTTGGCCAATAATTCAAACATTTGTACTGTTCCCGTGCGACAGGGGATACATTTACCACAGGACTCCTCGCGACAGAATTCCATATAGAATTTCGCCACTTTGACCATACTGGTACTATCATCCATAACCACCATACCCCCGGATCCCATCATTGAACCGAGTTTGGCTAAGGATTCGTAATCCACGGGAGTATCGAGTAAATTAGCGGGAATACAACCCCCAGAGGGGCCGCCGGTTTGTACCGCTTTTACTTGACCATCGGGAACACCACCCCCCATCTCCTCGACAATTTCCCGGAGAGTAATGCCCATTGGCACTTCAATCAGCCCATTATTGCTGATTTTTCCCGTTAAAGCGAAGATTTTTGTCCCTTTACTGGTGGCAGTACCGATATTGGCATACCAAGCGGCCCCCTCGCGGATAATAGCGGCGATATTAGCGTAGGACTCGACGTTATTAATCAGGGTGGGACAACCATCGAGACCCGATTGGGCCGGATAGGGGGGACGGGTGCGAGGAGTGCCGCGGCCGCCTTCGATGGAATGGATGAGAGCGGTTTCCTCTCCACAGACAAAAGCTCCCGCTCCGATGCGGATATCCACCTTAAAATCGAAAGTGGATTCGAATACTTGGGAACCCATTAAACCGAATTTTTTAGCCTGATTAATCGCTTTTTGCAGACGATCGATCGCTAGGGGATATTCGGCTCTAACATAGATATAACCATGATCGGCCCCCACGGCATAGGCAGCGATCGCCATTCCTTCCAGGACTAAATGAGGGTCACTTTCCAAAACACTGCGGTCCATAAACGCCCCGGGATCCCCTTCATCAGCATTACAGATAACGTATTTTTGTTTACCCGGTTGTTTAGCCACCGTCGCCCATTTTAAACCGGTGGGATAACCGGCACCACCCCGGCCGCGTAAACCGCTTTTGGTGATTTCCTCCACCACCTGGGCCGGAGTCATCTCGTAGAGGGCCTTGTAGAGAGATTGATAACCACCGACGGCGATATATTCCTCAATGCGATCGGGATCGATTTTACCGCTATTTTCCCGGACAATTTTGACTTGATGGGAGAAAAAGGGATGTTTTGAGTCCCCTAATTGCACCTCGGTTTTGCCACCGTTTAAGGCCGCAATAATGCTGGCCGCACTTTCCGGGGTGACTTCTTCGTATAGGAGATCCTGGGGATCCACTTCCACTAACGGACCGCGACCACAAAAACCCATACAACCGACCCCCACCACTTCGACTGTATCCTCTAGGTGTGCCTCTTTGACGGCAGTGGCGAGGTTTTTTTCGATTTGGAGGGAGTTAGCAGCCTGACAACCGGTGGAAGTGCAACAATGCACCCGGATGCTTTTTTGTCTAGCTTTTTCTTTTGCGGCCACTGCCAATAATTCTTGTAAGTCCATATTTTTTTCAATCCACTAAAGTGAAAAATTACTGGGAGAAACTCTTTAGTTTTGCTAAGACAGTTTCCGAATCTTGTTTCGGGGCCACGACTCCATCGAAGACCACGGCCGGCGCAATCCCACAGGCCCCGATACAACGGGCCGACACTAGGGAAATTTCTCCATCGGCGGTGGTTTCTCCCACTTTGACATCAAAGCTGTTTTCGATGTCTTCGAGGATTTTGCCGCTGCCTTTGACATAACAAGCGGTCCCCATACAGACGATACAGGTGTGTTTTCCCGCCGGTTTCAGGGAAAAGAGATGATAGAAGGTTGCTACCCCATAGACGCGACTGAGGGGCAGTTTTAGCGCCCGGGCAACATAGAGGAGAACATCTTCTTCTAGGAATCCGAAAGCTTCTTGGGCCTTGTGCAGGACTTCAATCAGGGCTGATTGATTATATCCTGCTCGCTTCATGGTGATGTCGAGGACTTTGAAGCGTTTATCGCCACTGGGATGCTCTTTTTTCTCCGTTTGAGGAGGATTGGCAGTTTGCATAAATCTGAACCAAATAAATTTTAGGGGCGATGACGGGAAAAAGATGGAGAGTTGTCGGTTTTCCTTGGTCATCTCCCTGCTTTTATTCTGACACTGGCTCCGGAGGGCGATCGATAACTTTATCTTTCCTTTAGTTATTGGGGGATATTCAGTTATCAGTGACCAGTAATCAGTTATCAGTCAGGGATTAGGAGATGGGGTAAAAAGCTGCACTTGTCTCAACACTATAACACCCTGAAGCAATGGTTTTTTTGCGGGAAGCATCCCCCTCTCCTCGTAGGTTAAAGGGATGAGGTCATAACAATATGTTGCCAAAGGCGACTTTTCAGAATACAATAGATAAGAGTAGTCATTCATCGCTCAGATTAGTTAAGATGACATTACATGACTAATAATATTGACCATGATCGCTTATTTAAGGAGTTAATCTCCACCTTTTTTGTCGAATTTATCGAGTTATTTTTTCCTGAATTGATGGATTATTTAGATAGGGACTCGATTACTTTTTTAGACAAAGAAGTATTTACTGATGTCACGGAAGGAGAAAGGTATGAAAGCGATTTAGTCGCACAAGTTAAGTTTCGCGGAAAAGAATCTTTTTTTCTGATTCATGTCGAGGCGCAGGAAAGTTCCCGCAAGTGGTTTAACCGGCGAATGTTTACTTATTTTGCTCGCTTTCATGAGAAATTTGTCCTACCGATTTATCCGATTGTAATTTTTTCTTATTCAAAGCCAAAAAGAGAAGCGATTAGTCAGTATGTGGTCGATTTTCCTGATTTTAAGGTATTAGAATTTAATTATCAAGTAGTGCAGTTAAATCGATTAAATTGGCGAGATTTTCTTAATCAACCGAATCCGGTTGCTTCAGCTTTGATGGCGAAGATGAACATTGCCGAGAAAGAGCGAGCCAAGGTGAAGGCGGAATGTCTGCGCTTGTTAATTACTTTAAGGTTAGATCCAGCGAGAATGCAATTAATTTCCGGATTTATTGATACATATCTCAATCTAAATCCAGTGGAAGAGATACAATTCCAAGAAGAGATTAGCACATTTAGTCAACCCGTACAGGAGGGAGTTATGCAAATTACCACCAGTTGGATGCGTCAAGGTATTGAACTAGGTATTGAACGCGGTATCGAACAAGGTATCGAACAAGGTATCGAACAAGGTATCGAACAAGGTATTGAACGCGGTATTGAACGCGGTATCGAACGGGAAAAGACATTGATTCTTCGTCAACTTAAACGAAAGTTAGGGGAGATTAATCCTTTATTAGAAACTCAAATTATGGAGTTAAGTATTGATGATGTTGAAGTATTAGGAGAAGCTTTATTCGACTTCTCTACGGTTGAAGATTTAATCAATTGGTTAAATACTTTAACTGCTTAGTTAACGTTAGCGATCGCCTTCTGACAACAACCCACTAAAATTGTCATAATGAACCAAACAACCGCTAATTATGATGAACCCTGGAAAGAAGCATTAAGCGAGTATTTTGAAGCGTTTTTAAGCTTCTTTTTTCCTGAAGTTCACCAATTAATTGATTGGACAAAAACTCCCGAATCCCTAGAAAAAGAACTCAAACGGATTACCGCTTCAGCAAAGACAAAAAAACGTTTCGCTGACAAACTCTATAAAGTCTGGTTACTCAGGGGTGAAGAAGTCTGGATTTTGATTCATATTGAAATTCAAAGCCAATACGAAGAAAATTTCCCTCAGAGGATGTATATTTATAACTATCGGGCCTTTGATTTGTATCAGAAACCGGTTATCAGTCTCGCTATATTAGGAGATGAACGAGTAAATTGGCGACCAGATTCCTATAATTATACTATCGCCGGCTGTGAAGTCAGCCTCAAATTCCCAACGGTTAAATTACTGGACTATGAGGAAAGATGGTCAGAACTAGAAGCAAGTAGCAATCCCTTTGCTATAATAGTCATGGCACACCTGAAAACAAAAGCGACTACTGGGAAGCTGCCGGAACGGGAACAGTGGAAGTGGAGGTTAATCAGGGGATTATATGAAAAGGAGTTCGAGAGGGAACAGATAATTAAACTGTTTGAAATCATCGACAATATGATGACTTTATCCCCTGAATTACAGTCAAGTTTAGAGAGTAAAATTAAACAATTTGAGGAGGAAAGAACCATGCCTTTAATGAGTAATATGGAGTTACGAGGAATAGAACAGGGTAAGGAAATCGGTAAGGAAATTGGTAAGGAAATTGGTAAGGAAATTGGAGCGTTAGAAAATGCTCGTGATTTTGTCAAAACAGTTTTGCAAGCTCGCTTAGGTGAAGTTCCTTTAGATGTGGAACAATACCTGAATAAAGTTTCGGTACTATCTACATTACAAGAGATTGTTAAATTAGCAGCTACCGCTAATTCTCTCGCAGAATTTAAGCAGTCTTTGGCAAAAATCCAATCCTAGAACAACTATCTAGAAAACGGGTTCCTTTGAGAAACCCGGTTTCTTGTAATAAATGTTAATTTATGTTACAGGGTCTTGAGAAATTCGCGCTTGTTGGGCTAAAACTATTAGCAATAAACCTTTCCAGTTAATGTCATGACTCTCTCTCTTTTGGCGATTATTCCTGCTGTTGACGATATTTTATTCAATTTCGCTCAATCTGATGGTTTTTGGGCGAATTTAGAGACTGCTTTTGGCACAAGTTATGATGTGGTTAAGGCGACGCAATTACGACAACAGTGGCAAAGTCGAAATTTTAGTCAACTTCCCCCGATTGAGGTACTCAGTGATGAGGTTTTGGGGACTGCGAATGGTGCATATTCCAGTAGTAAGAATAAGATTTATCTATCAGCATCTTTTTTAAATACGGCTTCGTCAGCAACGATAATTAATGTAATTTTAGAAGAAATTGGGCATTATGTGGATGCTCAAATTAATCCGGTGGATAGCGCGGGAGATGAGGGGGCAATTTTTGCGGAGTTGGTGCAGGGAAATAGTCTGGATGTGGCAACCTTAGACGCTTTACGAGCAGAGAATGACCAGGCGACAATTATAATAAATGGGGAAATTATTCAAGTAGAACAGGCAGATTTTACGGGGACTAATGGGAATGATAATATTACGGGTACATCTGGGGATGATAATATTTCTGGGTTAGATGGCAATGATACTTTAAGTGGTTTGGGGGGAAACGACAGTATTTATGGAGGTAATGGTAATGACTCTCTTAACGGTGGGGATGGAAATGATTACTTTACCAACGATGCAGGTAATGACACGATAAATGGTGGTAGTGGTGATGATCGCTATCAGGTTGACTACAGTAGTGCTAGTAGTGGTTTAACCATGACCTACAATACCACTACCGGGAGTGGGACGATTACTGTTGGTACAGAAACTGATACCTTTACTTCGATTGAGAGTTTTGAAGGGTTTAAGGGAACTGAGTATAATGATGTCATTTTTGGCGGTACAGCAAGTGAATATTGGGGCGCTCTCTCAGGTGGAAGTGGTAACGATACTATTTCAGGTAATGCTGGTAATGACAGAATTTATGGAGAGGATGGGAATGATGTCCTCAATGGTGGTGCTGATACTGATGCACTTTATGGTGGTAGTGGGAATGATCTCCTCAATGGTGATGCAGGAGATGATTACTTTACCAATGAGGACGGTAATGACACGATAAATGGTGGTAGTGGGATTGATCGCTATGAGGCTGACTACAGCTATGCTAGTAGCGGTTTAACCATGACCTACAATACCGCTACCGGGAGTGGGACGATTACTGTTGGTACAGAAACTGATACCTTTACTTCGATTGAGAATTTTAACGGGTTTAAGGGAACTGAGTATAATGATGTCATTTTTGGCGGTACAGCTGTTGAGGAACTCAAAGGTGGAGGTGGTAACGATACTATTTCAGGTAATGCTGGTGATGACTACATTTATGGAGAAGATGGGAATGATGTCCTCAATGGGGGTGTAGGTAATGATAACATTTATGGTGGTAATGGTAATGATCTCCTCAATGGTGATTCAGGAGATGATAACTTTACCGGCGATGAAGGCAATAATGACACGATAAATGGTGGTGCTGGTAGTGATAATTATGCTGCTGACTACAGCTATGGTAGTAGTGGTTTAACCATGACCTACGACACCGCTGGGAGTGGAACGATTACTGTCGGTACGGAAACTGATACCTTTACTTCGATTGAGAGTTTTAACGGGTTTAAGGGAACTGATTATAATGATGTCATTTTTGGCGGTACAGCAGTAGGTTACGGTTACTATGAATATTTGTATGGTAGAGAGGGTAACGATACTATTTCAGGTAATGCTGGTAGTGACATCATTTATGGAGAGAATGGGAATGATGTCCTCAATGGGGGTGCTGATAATGATCAGCTTTATGGTGGTAATGGGAATGACACCCTACAAGGAACCAATAGCGGTACAGGAGAATCTGATTATTTAGTAGGAGGTTCAGGAAGCGATCGCTTTATCCTTGCAGATACGACAAAGACCTTCTATGATGACGGTTTGACAGCTACTGAAGGTACTAGCGACTACGCGGAAATTGCCGACTTTAGCACGATTGATGATACAATTCAACTACGAGGTGCAAGTAGTGACTATCTCTTAACAGTTTCTGGTTCCACTACTAATCTCTACATCAACAAACCAGGCAGCGAAGCAGATGAACTGATTGCTTATATCAGTAATCAAACAGCATTAAGTCTAACTGCTAGTTATTTTAGCTATGTTTCTAGTCCTACTCTTCCCAGTATTACTCTTGCTGTCTCTCCCGCAAGTGTGACAGAAGACGGGACAACAAATCTGGTTTATACCTTCACCCGTACCGGAGTAACCACTGATGCTTTAACTGTCAATTACACCCTCGGAGGGACAGCTACTCTCAATACCGACTACACTCGTACAGGGACCACCAATACAGTCACCTTTGCCGCTAATTCAGCGACCGCGACTGTAATCGTTGACCCCACTGCTGATACTACAGTTGAACCCGATGAAACTGTTATTTTAACCCTCGCTTCAGGAACAGGTTATACAATAGGTACGACCACCCCAGTGACGGGAACTATCACGAATGTCCCCGCTACCATTGTCACCCCAATCGAAGCTTTCGGTAACACCAAATTAGTCCAAGACGCGACTAATAAACTCTATGCTCAAATTGGCAATAATAACCCCATCGCCATTAAAGTCGGTGCCACTCATGTTGCCACAAATACCTATCCTGTTTGGCAAATCTTAGCCGCAGAAACCGTTAATGGAATTAACCAAGTCCTCTTGAGGAATACATCACAAAACCTTCTATATATATGGAATTTAGATAGCAATTGGAATTGGCAATCTTCCCAGGGAGGGTGGGGATTAAACTCAACCCAAGCTTTCAACCAAGAAACTAATTTCCAACAAGACTTTAACGGTGATGGATTCATCGGTCAACCCACCACCCTTCCCAGTATTACTCTTGCGGTTGCTCCTAGTAGTGTTACCGAAGATGGGACAACCAACTTAGTTTATACCTTCACCCGTACCGGTTCTACTACCAGCGCCTTAACCGCTAACTATACAGTTGGGGGGACAGCTACTAATGGAACCGATTACGCTTCTATTCCCACCAGTGTCACCTTTGCTGCTGGTTCATCCACTGCTACTGTAACAGTTGACCCAACTCCTGACACAACAGTAGAAAGTGATGAAACTGTTATTTTAACCCTTGCTTCTGGGACAGGTTATACAGTAGGTACTCCTAACGCAGCCACGGGGACAATTACCGATGATGATAGCACTGTCACCTCGCAACTCTCCATCAACGACATCACCGTGGTGGAAGGTCAAAATAGTAGTGCAATCCTCACTGTTACTGTCAATAACCCCAATCCACAACCAATTACTGTCAACTATACCACTACACCCATTAACGCTACCGCTAATGTAGATTACACTAGCCAGACAGGAACCCTCACCATTGCACCTAATACTTCTACCGCTACTATTAGCATTCCCATCCTCAATGATAACCTTAATGAACCTGATGAAGCCTTTATAGTAACCCTATCAAATCCGGTTAATGCTACCATCAATCCCGACGAAGCAATTGGACAAGTAATTATTACTGACACCCTACAAAGCGCAATTACTCGAACCTTACCCACTAATGTGGAAAACCTCAGACTAATTGGCAGTAATAATATTAACGGTACAGGTAACGCTGGTGACAATAAAATCACCGGAAATAGCGGTAACAATATCCTCGCTGGTGCTAATGGTAACGATATTTACTGTTTCAATGCTTCAACCCCATTAGGAAGCGATACCATCCAAGAAACTACCACCGGTGGTATCGATACCCTCGACTTTACTGGGACAAATACCGCAGTAAGAGTTAACTTAGGGATTACTACAAACCAAACCGCCGTCACCAATAATCTAAGATTGACTTTTTCCGCAAATAACACCATCGAAAATATTATTGGCGATAGCGGTAATGACCGACTAACTGGGAATAGCCTTAATAATACTCTAACTGGTGGTGGCGGCAACGATCAATTAACCGGTCAAGACGGAAACGATAGTTTAATTGGTGGTTCCGGCGATGATTTACTTACTGGTGGTAATGGTAGCGATAATTTTATCTTCAACAGTAGTAATTTAGGCATCGATGCCATCAGCGATTTCACCCCCGGCAGCGATAAAATAGTATTAAGTAAAGCCATCTTTACTGCTTTACAAAGTATCATTGGCAATGGCTTCAGTCAAGCGGCTGAATTTGCCAGCGTCGATGACGATGATTTAGTCGCCACTAGCAGTGCTTTTATCGTTTACAGTAACAGTAGTGGCAGTATCTACTACAATCAAAATGGTAGTGCTGCTGGCTTAGGAAGTGGCTCTGAATTTGCCAATTTGTTGACTGTTCCTACCCTGATAGCGGCTGATTTCGCACTTATAAATTAACCTAGCCACACAGAGAAAAAGGGTTTCTTCGAGAAACCCTTTTTCTGGACTGGTGTTAACGGTTGCAGGTTCACCCATAGACTGACATCGAAAACAAAACACCCCAGGAGAGCGAGAGAGCAAAAACGAGGGAAATATTAAGAATTGTGTAAAAAGCTTGACAAATAGGCAAAAGTGCAGTATGTGAAACCGAAGCCAACCAGTGGATAGGATGCACAATCAGTATTCAGGTCTTGATTCGGTAGGGCCAGCACTCAAATTAATATCCGCAACCATAGAGAAAAGGTTATATAAATCTAACTAATCATTGACTTGAGTAATTGGTATTTTACAAATCCCTGAAAGCAAGTCACCATAGGAATTAAGCAAATGCAGTTCCGCATCAAATCCTGTGGGAGATAGAAATTATGGTTGCTTTAATCACCCCAAAACCCGCTAAAACCAGCCGTTTAACCACACAAATCCAAGAAATCGCCGAAAATACCTTTACCCTGCGCTGTTTGGATTGGGACCGCGATCGCTTTGATATCGAATTTGGTTTAGAAAACGGTACCACTTATAACTCTTTTGTTATTCAAGGGGAAAAAACCGCTCTCATTGATACATCTCACCGCAAATTCGATCGCCTTTATCTGGAGGAATTAACTAAACTAATCAACATCAATCATCTTGATTATTTAATTATCAGTCACACCGAACCCGACCACAGTGGTTTAGTCAAAGAAGTTTTAGAATTAGTCCCAGAAGTTACCGTGGTGGGGGCAAAAGTTGCCATGCAATTCCTCGAAAACATGGTACACAGACCCTTTAAACAGTTAATAGTTAAAAGTGGTGATACTTTAGATTTAGGTAATGGCCATGTTTTAGAATTTGTTGCGGCCCCTAATCTTCATTGGCCTGATACTATCTTCACTTTTGATGCTAAAACTGCCACCCTTTTTACCTGTGATGCCTTCGGAATGCACTTTTGTGACGATCAAACCTATGATCGAGAAAAAGACCTGCTAGAAGGCGATTTTCAAACCTATTATGACTGTCTGATGCGACCGAATGCTCGTTCGGTTTTAGGGGCAATTAAAAGGATCGAGAAATTTGAGATTAATCTCATTGCCACCGGTCACGGCCCCCTATTAAAACACCATATTTCTGATTGGGTGGGACGCTATCAAACTTGGAGTCAAGAACAAACTTCTGCTGATACTTTAGTGACTGTATTTTTTACCCAAGATTACGGACAAAGCGAACATTTAGCTACTATGATTAGTCAGGGTTTGAATAAAAATGATGTGGTGACAGAATTAGTCGATATGAATAATGCTGATCCCCACGAAGTCAGAGAATTGATCAATCAATCTAAGGGAGTTATCGTCGGAATGCCTCCCCAATCTTCCCCGATTAACCAGACGATTTTAAGCACGATTATTGCTTCAATCAATGGCAAACAAGCGGTAGGATTATTTGAGTCAGGAGGTGGGGAAGATGAACCAATTTTCCCCTTAAGAAATAAATTACAGGAAATCGGGGCGATCGAAGCTTTTCCTCCTCTTTTAGTTAAAGACAATACCAATCAATCCCTCGATTTAATTGCCGATGAAGCAGGAACCGAACTCGGCCAATGGTTAAGCCGAGAAAAAACAATTAAACAAATTAAATCGATTAATAACGACTTAGAAAAGGCTCTAGGACGTATTAGCACCGGATTATACCTAATTACTTCCCAAAAAGCCGATTTATCTAGTGCCATGATTGCCTCTTGGGTGACACAAGCAAGTTTAAATCCTTTAGGTGTGGCGATTGCAGTGGCTAAAGATCGAGCAATGGTATCCTTTTTACAGCCTACCGATACCTTTGTTTTAAATGTTTTAGCTGAGGATAATTACCAGAAATTAATGAAACATTTCCTCAAGCGTTTCTCTCCCGGTGCCAATCGTTTTGAAGGCATTAAAACCTACACTGCTAACAATGGATCACCAATTTTAGCCGATGCCTTAGCTTATATAGAATGTCAAGTCACCAGTCGTTTAGATTGCGGCGATCATTGGGTAGTTTATTGTACCGTTAATAGCGGACGAGTTGCCCGTTTAGATACCTTAACTGCTGTCCATCATCGCAAAGTTGGCAACCATTATTAACAGTTAACAGTTAACAGTTATCAGTTATCAGTTATCAGTTATCAGGAGGCAGGAGATTATTTTTATTTATTCTTCCCATCACCCTACTTCCCCACTTTCCTAACACCAAATTTTATCAATTTTAGGAGCAATAAAATGTACGAACCAATTAAAAAACCTTCCCCAATGATGGTGAGAGTAGTACAAGTCTTAGAAATGATTCAAGATTTAATTGTCATTTCTCTCTGTATTGGTTTATTTAGCTTCATGGTGTTAGAAGTCAGAGAAATGTTTATGTCGCTGCTGCCACCGATTCAATTTCGGATTATTACCGCCGATATTTTATTCCTCTTAATTCTAGTAGAATTGTTCCGATTGTTAATTATTTATTTGCAAGAAAAACGAGTTTCTATCGGTGTTGCTGTGGAAGTTTCGATCGTCTCGGTTTTGCGAGAATTAATTGTCAGAGGAGTCCTAGAAACTAATTGGACACAAGTATTAGCCGCCTGTGCTTTTCTAATAGTTCTCGGCACATTAATGGTGTTAAGAGTTTGGCTTCCTCCCACCTTTGAAGGTATCGATCCCGAACAAAAAGTTTCGGAGCGTTATCGTCAACATTTAGTTAAAGAATTAACTGAAATAAACAGCAAAACTTAATCAGTTATCAGTTATCAGTTATCAGTTATCAGTTAGAAGGGGATAGGTAAATGGGGGAATAGGTAAATGGGGAGATAGAGTAATTTCAACTAAAACCCTAAAACCCTAAAACCCTAAAACCCAACACCCAACACCCAACACCCAACTTAACAACTATGACCACTACTACCTTAATTCCCAATCCTGCTATTAATAATCGCTCCCGCGATGTTCAAACCGCCGAAATTGCCGATCAAACTTGGGTTTTTCGCTCGCGTACTTGGGACAGATTAAAATTTGAAATAGAATATGGTCGTCAACGGGGAACCACGGCTAATTCCTATCTTATCTGGGGCGATAAAACCGCCTTAATCGATCCTCCTGGAGAATCCTTCACCGAAATTTATTTAGAAGAAATTCGTCAATATGTCCCCTTACATCGTCTCGATTATCTGATTCTCAGTCACGTTAATCCCAACCGTATCGTCACTTTAAAGGCATTATTAGACCAAACCCATCAAATCACCATCCTCTGTTCTAAAGCTGCCGTCAATACCCTGAAAAATGCCTTGCCTGATGCCCAAATTTTGGGCATACGAACCGATGAAATCCTTGATTTGGGGCAAGGTCATCGACTCAGTTTTATTAATGTTCCTACGCCGCGCTGGCCTGATGGAATCTGCACTTTTGACCAAAAAACCCAAATTTTATACAGCGATAAATTCTTTAGTGTGCATCTGTGCAGTGACGATATTTGGGATAAAAATTGGAAAGAATTAGACGCAGATCGTCGTTATTATTTTGATTGTCTCCATGCCGTGCAATCTAAAACAGTAGAAACAGCCCTCGACAAAATTAAAGAATTTCCTGCCCAATATTATGCACCCGCCCACGGTCCGATAATTCGTTATAGTCTTAGTCGTCTTGCCCACGATTATCGCTATTGGTGTCAAGAACAAAAAACTCGACCCCTACAAGTGGCTTTATTATATGCTTCTGCCTACGGAAATACTGCCACCCTGGCCCGCTCGATCGAACGAGGATTATTGGAAAATGATCTGGCCGTAGAATCAATCAATTGTGAGTTTGCCACCCCCGCCGAAATTAGTCAAGCGATCAAAAATTGTGACGGATTTATTATCGGTTCTCCCACCTTAGCTGGTCACGCTCCTACCCAGATTCAAACCGCTTTAGGAATCGTTCTTTCCACGGCAGCAAAAACTAAATTAGCCGGGGTTTTTGGTTCCTACGGTTGGAGTGGGGAAGCGGTAGATTTAATTGAAACTAAACTCAAAGATGCCAATTATCGCCTCGGTTTTGAGTCTTTGCGCGTGCGTTTTAGCCCCACAGAAAGCAGTTTACAAGCAGGTTATTCAGCCGGAGAAACTTTTGCCCAGACCTTGAAAAAAACCAAAAAATTGCGGGTTCCCCAACAGGGAATGACCGAAACACAAATCGATCGCACTGCCCAGGCCGTTGGTCGGATCGTCGGTTCCCTTTCTGTTCTCACCACTCGTCAGGGCGAGGATCATGCTGGTTTCTTGACCTCTTGGGTATCCCAAGCCAGTTTTAACCCCCCGGGGCTAATTATCGCCGTTGCTGACGAACAAGCCGCCGATCGCCTAATTAACTCCGGAACCGCCTTTACCTTGAATATTCTCAAGGAAGGGCGCAATTTACGCCGCCATTTTTCCAATTGCATCAAATCCGGCAGCGATGTCTTTACGGAATTAGAAACCCAAGTCGGGGAAAATGGCTGTCTGATTTTAAGCGAAAGTCTCGCCTATCTAGAGTGTACGGTCAAAGAGCGACAACTCTGCGGCGATCGCTGGTTAGTCTATGCCACGGTCGAGCGGGGTCAAGTTTTGGATGGTAACGGTGTCACCGCCATCGGTCATCGCAAATCCGGTAGTCAGTATTAAAACTGGACTAACGGGGCAAAGTTCCTGACTTTCCCCGTATAATCAGCCTAGATTTCTGGGAAACGAATGTTATGTTATTATCTAAGGCTGTCCGACCGGGCCATTTTGTCTTTGTTTCCCCATGAAAAAATTGCCGCTAATCCTATCGGTGGGGAGTGTCGCTTTATTGTTGGTGGGATGTCCAGCTTCTGACCAAGCTAATCAATCCCCACCGATTACCCAAGAAACCC
>NZ_JADEVX010000101.1:0-15907 GCF_015207925.1 Microcystis sp. LEGE 00066
CCTTATCAAGGGGGGCAGGGGGGATCGAACCTAAAATCCATTTTTAATTTAATTATAACCAGCTACTTATAATCCCCTGATTAACTTCCACTTCCACTGTTCCCGTTCTGGCAGCTTCCCAGTAGTCGCTTTTGTTTTCAGGTGTGCCATGACTATTATAGCAAAAGGATTGCTACTTGCTTCCAATTAGTCACTGATAACTGATAACTGATAACTGATAACTGAATAGAGTTTGTCAGCGAAACGTTTTTTTGTCTTTGCTGAAGCGGTAATTCGTTTGAGTTCTTTTTCTAGGGATTCGGGAATTTGTGTCCAATCAATTAGTTGGTGAACTTCAGGAAAGAAGAAGTATAAAAACGCTTCAAAATACTCGGTTAATGCTTCTTTCCAGGGTTCATCATAATTGGCGGTTGGTTGTTTCATAGCAAGTCGCTACCAATTGGAAAGTTAGGCACTCATCTAAATCTATTATTCCCCATAAATATCATCAATGCTACTTGTCGTCACAAAACTTCCCATTAGAGCAACCTACATCTACATCTTTGTCCTGTAGGGGCGAAGCATTCGGATAAAAAATCTACGGTTTCACCGATAGGTTATTGCCCGAATGCTTCGCCCGTACTTCTTGCCGCAAACCCTAGATAGAGTCCTACAGCAGCGGGCAGAAGGTAGTATTTTCGCCGCTTTTGCCCCCTTTTAGAGAGATTCTTCGATCACGGAACCATCTTCTTGCACCCAGGCGAGATTTTTAATCATTCGATCGCGGGCATAGGTGCGAATTTGTGCCTCGCTGCGACCACCTAAATCGATCGCCACTCTCAGATTCGGATCACTGGTGCGAAGGGAGCGAGCTTTACTAAAAGTCGCTATCTGGGCGTTATTACCCAAAGGGATAAGCAACCAGTCGAGGGGGGCAGCTTGAGTGGGTAAAGTCTGGCCTGATAATAAACTTTCGTGCAGTTCTTCGATATTCAGGGAAAAACCGATACCGGGAGCCGATTGACCCTGGGGATGAAAAACGCCCAATAATTGATCGTAGCGTCCGCCCTGGCCTAAAATACTGAGATTTTGCTGGTGATCACTAACCGCTTTAAAAACGATGCCGGTGTAGTAATCAAAGGTTTGAATGAGACTTAAATCGAGAATTAGGGGGAAAGGACTAGAGCGATCAGCATTAAGCAGCTCTACTAGGGATTTAAGGTTATTAACGGCTTTTTGGGCTGATTCTTCCTGGGCTAATAGGGCCACTTGTGCGAGGACATCCTCAGGATTACCGCGCAGATGAAATAATTGTCGGGCTTGCTGCCGGAGGGTTTCGTTGGGATAGGGAAGATTTTCGAGGCTAACGTAGTCGAGGAGGGCTAAACAGCGTTTCACCTGTTCGCGTAAGGGATCTGGAAAGGGAGAAAGTAGCGAACGAGTCAAACCCGCTTCTCCTAGAATAATCTGCCAGTTAGGGACGGACAAACCATCGAAACAGTCAGCCAGGAGCAGTAAAATCTCGACATCAGCTAGTAAACCGCCAGAAAAGAGCAATTCTACCCCCGCTTGATAGAATTCCACTTGACGACCGTGATAACCGGTGCTAGGGCGACGAAAAACGTTGGCCCGATAACAGAGACGTTGGGGATAGGACTCCCCACTCATGCGGGAGACGGCACTACGGGCAATGGAAGCGGTTAATTCAGGGCGTAATCCCGATAGTCCTTGACTATCCCCGTGGAGTTGGATCACGGTGCTGGGATCGATCGTACCGCCTGCGGTGAGGGTATCGAGCCATTCAATGGTGGAGGTGACGATCCTTTGATAGCCCCAACGCTGAAAGACAGACTGAAGGCGATCGTTAATCCAGCCTTTTTGGGTAACTTCTAGGGGTAATAAATCCCTTGTCCCCGCCGGGGGTTGATGAATCATGGGAGTTTGCTAATCAAAATCGGTGGCACTGGTCAGTCCTATTTCTTTTTACCACCAAATCGAGACCAAAAACCGCCCTTGCGCTCTCCTTCCTCTTTTTGTCCTTTCTGGTCTTGCATTTCAGTATTAGAATTAATTATTTTATCTAGTTCCCGTTTGCACTTAATCACCGTTGCATCTTGGGGGTTGGTTTGCCACGCGCGATTGATATGAACCCGGGCCATGGACAGTTGATTTTGTCGCAGGTAGGCTAAACCGATCAGGGCGTGACAGATGCCATTATCCGGTTCTTGCCGCAGGGCATCGCGCAATTCTCGCAAAGCTTGGGCGGGGTTATTTTCGTCAAGAGAAGCTTGGGCGCGGCGAATATAGGCTTCTAGGGGCGATTCCTTTCTTTTAGTCTGGGTTGCCGTGGTGAAAGTCGCTCTAACTAACTCGGACTGGTTAGTATTGCCCTGGGAGATAAAGACTTTCGGGGTGGTTTTCCTGCTGCCCTGACCTTCGGTTAAGATCAGATAGACCAGATTGAGTTCACTGAGTTGGGCGATTTTCTGATAGGTATTTTCTAGAGCGGTATATTGATCGATCGCCAAAGATTGCAGGATTTTTTGATAGACTAATTCGTAGTTAGCGCTAGATTGGGCTAGTTTTCTAGCTGGTTCGCTACTGATGGTGATTTTACTCAAATCTCTCCCCATTGCCTTGCCCATTTGTGCTAAAACAAGGCGAAATTCTTCGCGAGATAGATCGTGGCTCAGATGTTCGTAGGCGGGGTTAACTAATTTTGAAAGTAACCGATGAGCCTGTTCCTTTTCATCGGGGGTGTAAGTGCGACAGGTATCAGGATGGAGTTTATAGGCGATTTTTAAGTAACGCTGGCGAATCTCCTCCTGTTCGGCATCGATCGAGACTCCTAAAATAGCGAAGTGATCGATTAAATCATATTGAAATAATCCCTGGGAAATTGGAAAAGTCATAGAGAGTATCCTAACTTTAATCAAAATGATAATCGCATTAAAACTGAAAGCTCCAAGAAGCCGCTTTTTGCAGAGCTTGGCTTAAGGGGGTGTGAATCTGTCCGTTAGTAGCCAGGATTCGCCCCGTTTCTATCAAAAAAGGACTCTCATCGTAGGCGCTAATTTTACCCCCAGCTTCTTCGATCAGAATAACTCCCGCGGCCAAATCCCAGGGATTAATTCCTCGTTCCCAATAACCATCTAAGCGCCCACAGGCCACATCGGTTAAGTCGTTGGCAGCGGAACCGCTGCGGCGTACCCCTTGGGTCAGATGGGTGAGATAACAGAATTCGGCATAATTATTATCGGGGGTTTGACAGCGATCGTAGGCAAAACCCGTCACCAGTAAACTTTTTTCTAGTTCACTGGTCCGGGAGACATGGATGGGACGACGGTTCAGGGTGGCCCCCAAACCCCGGGCTGCCCGAAATAGTTCCTTTCTAAAGGGGTTATAGATGACTCCTACTGCTGCTTTCCCTGCGATCAGTAGTCCGATAGAGACGACGGATACGGGATAACCGTGGGCATAGTTGGTGGTTCCATCGAGAGGATCGATCGCCCAGAGATAGTCGTTATCGGTCCCTGGCAGTTTTCCCGATTCTTCCGCTAAAATCCCGTGTTTGGGAAAGTGACGGCCAATAATTTTGAGAATTTCTGTTTCTGCTCGACGATCTATTTCCGTCACTAAATCGC
Source organism: Microcystis sp. LEGE 00066 (assembly GCF_015207925.1). Classification (NCBI taxonomy): domain Bacteria; kingdom Bacillati; phylum Cyanobacteriota; class Cyanophyceae; order Chroococcales; family Microcystaceae; genus Microcystis; species Microcystis sp. LEGE 00066. The sequence goes on from NZ_JADEVX010000101.1 coordinate 3,624, forward strand.
CCGATCGCCCTTTTTCTTCTATTGTCTCGATTTTACCCCAATTATCGAGGATAATTGTTCCCGCCGCTAGGGCGGCTTCGCTGGCAATGTCTAAGTATTTTTCTAATTGGCTGCTGGTATCTGGCACGATTAATCCTTAATCTATTCTTCATCTAAGGGTAAACCAAAACGCACTTTTCCACGGGCAAAAAAGCGACCGAATTGTAATTCATAGACTTCATCTTCGTCTTGGGTGGCTACTTCCATATCGCTATGGGCATAACTGACACAAAGTAAGGCATAACCTCTGGCTTTTAATTCCGGTGATAGTCCAATCGCTTCTGGTTGATCAATATCTCCTGATAATACCCTGACCGCGCAGCTGGTACAAGCTCCATTGCGACAGGAAAAGGGTAATTGATGACCCTGTTTTTCCAGACTGTGCAGTATATAGTTATCCTCTGGAACGGTGGTGGTAATTTTTTCGCCCGTCTGACGATTGTTAACGGTGATTTGATGATATTTAGTCATAGTTTAGTTAGGCAGAAATTATCGATGCAATTCTCGATAGTTCTAAATTTAGGGGCTATTTTGAGCAGCCATCTCGATTATATCATCAATATTTTCTCAAATGGTCATCATCTTGACAATTATCCTTGACAAAGGGGTCGGTTTTCGTGGAATTTGCCTAAATCAGAATCTCGTACCATCATCTTTAATCCTCAAAATATCTACGCGCTTGAGATAGGCAAAAAATCAGCATCTTTTCTTAAATTACGATGAAATTGATTAATGTTTAAGAGTCCTCACAAAACGTTTAGTAGAGAGAGACTTATAAAGTTTCAGGCTGGGAATAGATTGACGCACGATTTATCTATTTGAGAAGATTGGTCATAATTTTGTAAATCTCTGGTTAGAAGTATAGCTAGTCTCTTAATACTCCATTGCTCAGTTATTATCAATTACAAGTCAGCATCAAATCAGGTTATGCTCGATGATCCGATGTATAGGAGAAACACTGTTTAGTTTTCCTTTCCCCTTGACAAAGTGACATTAATCAGCTACAATACGAGTCAAACCATTTGTTAAGAAATTATAATGTTAAAAATAGCTGCTAAAAGACTATTAAATTCTTGGGGTTTCGCTCTATATAAGACCAAGTATTTACCCTTTGGGTGTGATTATAAGGAAGATATTAATAGACTCTCTCCCAATTTAAAAGTAGAGATCATCTTTGATGTGGGAGCTAATTTAGGACAATCGGCACTTCACTATCGTCAAAAGTTTCCCCAAGCCAAGATATATTCTTTTGAACCAGTCACCAAAGCCTTCCAAAAACTACAAGCCGCTACCAGCAAAGATACTAACATTTTTTGCTATCAATTAGCTCTTACAGATCGAGATGGACAAGAAGAAATAGTTACCATAGGGACGAAAGGAACCAATTCTTTGAAAGCAAAACCTGATCCCTCTTTATCCCTACAAAATGATCAAACAGTGGAACTATTTACTTTAACAAAATTAGATAGCTTTCTCGAAAATAATCTGGTTAATGTTGAATACATAGACATTTTAAAAATAGACACAGAGGGTTTTGAAATTCCAGTTTTACAAGGAGCATTAAATACTTTAAAAGCGGGAAAAATTCGCTATATATTTGCCGAAACTACTCTCCGGAATAAGGATAAAGATCATACTAATTTTTTTGAATTGAAAAAGTTTTTAGAACCTTATAATTTTAATCCAATAGGTTTCTATGATTTAGTTCCGTATTGGGGTGGCGGTAATGCGATAGACTATCTAAATGTTTTATTTAAACGTTGGGATAATCAATCATAATTGAGGAAACTATTACTTAATCTCTTTTAATCTAACTGCACCGTCGATAATTGAGATTTCCTGGGAGCCAATTTGCATGATCGCATCTAATCCCTTGCCGATAATTTTAACTGCTGGGGGACGACTTTTCTGCACGGTCATCAGTAGAAAAAACTCCTCGCTACCCGTGGCTAAAATGCGCTCACCTGTATTAGTTTTCTCGACTTTTAAAGTCACGGGAGTGATAAAAGTTCCCTGCATATTTGCCCCATTTTGAGTGATAATAAAACTACCTAACAAAAGGAGATATTTTTATATTAAACAAGCAAGGGGAAATATTAGGTATTCCAGGAAGAATAATTTCCAAATAAATTGGTAAAATCGGCTGATTTCGCTTTTATCTTCTAAATTTACCCCGCGACTACGCCACCAAAGAAGAACAAGTAGGAGCAGATGGGCGACAATGGCCAGAGGAGAATTAATTCCCGTTATTCCCAAGAGACCGACGACAATCATACCTGCATAACATAGAGAAATTGTCAAGAGGGAAATTGTTAAGATTTTTTCTGGGCCGAGCAGCAGGGTAAAAGTGGTAATTTGGTAAATGCGATCGCCTTCTAGGTCAGGAACATCCTTGAAAATAGCGATCGCAACAGTGAAAACGAGAACAAAAGCTGTTAAAACCCAAATCGAGGGATAGATAGACTGATTTTGATTAATAACTGTGTTGTAGTGCAGAAAAAGACCTAAATTAACGATGACACCCCGGACGGTAAAAATACAGAAGGCTGCCCAGAGGGGAAAGCGTTTTAAACGCACTGGTGGCAAGGAATAGGCAGTACCGATGAGTAAACTAATCCCCACGGTGACTAACAGCCAAAAACCACCGATAAAAGCCAGTATAATTGCTAAAATACCGCTAAAACCCACGATTAACCCGCCTGTCAACCGAGAAAATTCGCCCTTGGCTAGGGGAAGATGGGGTTTATTGATTTTATCGATGTCGATGTCTTCCAACTGATTTAAACCGACGATATAGACGTTACCCGCAAGACAAGCGACCCAAGTGAGCAATAAAACCGACCAATGGCTAAAAAAATCGCTAATATCGCCTAAAGCAATTAAATACAGACTTAAAACACTTAAAGAAGTGCCGATAATCGTATGGGGACGGGAAAATTTCCAGAGACTCCCTAACCGGTCGAGAAAGTTAGGCCGGGGATGGTTAACTGGAAGAAAAGGAGCTTGATTCATAAAAAAAATCAATCCTAGGGCAAGTAATCTGTTAAAATAATAATCCAGACTCAAACCCTGTGGAGAGGTGGCAGAGTGGTTGAATGCGGCAGACTCGAAATCTGCTTTAGGGTCACACCTAACGTGGGTTCAAATCCCACCCTCTCCGTGGAACTGATAACTTAGTGCTGTCGTTAAGGAGCTTAAGGGATGTAGCGTTGTCCTGGGTGGTTTCCGCAAGAGCAAAAGCTTTTCTAATACCTCTTAGCTTATTCACTTTTTCATGGCCAGGGTCAAACCATCACCAATAGGAATAATACTGATATTGACCCGTTCATCCTGCTGAATTTTGGCATTAAGGGAACGGATAATTTTGGTGCGATTATCATTGCTATCGGCCGTCGCTACCCGTCCTGACCAAAAAACATTATCAATAGCGATAATTCCGCCGCTTCTGACCAATTGTAACGCCTGTTCGTAGTAGCAATCATAATTACTTTTATCGGCATCGATAAAGACAAAATCAAAACTATTACTTTCTCCCCCGGCGATTAATTGATCTAAAGTCTCCAGGGCCGGGGCAATTCTTAAATCGATTTTATCAGCGACACCGGCCTGCTGCCAATAACGGCGGGCTATACTGGTATATTCTTCCCTCAGATCACAGGCGATGAGCTTGCCTTGCGGGGGTAAAGCTAAGGCTACCACTAGCGCACTATAACCGGTAAAAACCCCTATTTCTAGGGCTTTTTTCGCCCCGATCGCCTGTACCAAAAAAGCCATAAACTGACCTTGTTCGGGGGCAATCTGCATGACTGCCAGGGGTTGAGAGGCAGTTTCTTGACGTAATTGAGCTAAAATCGGGGGTTCTCGCAGACAGATAGATTGATAATAGGAATAAAATTGTCGATCGAGTCCAAGAGTTTGATTGGCCATAAAAAAATTCCTAGTGGATGGATTTATCGGGTAAAATTCTGGGTAATCTGAAGCTAGAGAGAGCGCATTGGTTGACCAAAAAGGAAGACTTGGCAGGAAGCAAATCATGATGAAACCCGACTGGGATCATTTCTTTAACGAAGATCTCGAACAGTTGTTAGAGAGTTTAGAAGACAAAGACACCGACGGTGACGAGACCCTAGACGAACTTAGCTTTTTATTTGAGCAGACTTCCCCGCCAGCGGCGAGGTATGGGGCTTCTCTTGACCAAACCCTGTCTTTCTTGCCCTTAGAACCGGAATTAGCAGAACTTTTTAGCGATAGCATCAATTGGGAAGAAACCGCCACTAATGATCTTCATTCTACCCGTGGGACCGATCCCAAGTCAGAACCAGAAGATGGGGATGATCTGGAATCGCTGCTGCTAGAAAATGCAACAGTCCAGGACTCAGAGGCAATTATAACCATCAGCAACCCGAATTTTTACGACAGCCTCGAAGACTTAGAAGCTTTTCTGGAAAAACCCACTCCACCAGCGCAATCGCCACTGCCGGACATCTTTGAATCCCTAGAGGTCCTCCTCTCGGAATCCACAGCAGGGGAGCCGCTGGCCGCGACAGAACCTCTCCAACGGTTAGAATTACTGGAAATTGCCACGGAAAGCTCCCCAGAGCCTGAATTCAAGGATTTAGAAAAACTCCTCGAAGAAACCAATCCACCGGTCGGGTTAAATAACCTGCGTCCCCTTGTTGCTAAAGCTTTTGAACAGACGATGCGGGTGCCGATCAAACAATTGGACAACCTCAGCAATCTGATCGGGGAACTGGTGGTTAAACGCAATCGCCTTGAACAGGAACAGGATCGCCTGCGTCTCTTTTTAGATAATTTGCTTAACCAAGTCCAAAATCTCAGCGATGTGGGCGTTCGGATGCAGGATCTCTATGAAAGAAGCCTCCTAGAAGGGGCTTTACTGGCTAGTCGCAATGCTGGCGGTGCCATCGGTTATGGTGGGGTTCAGGGAAAAAATCAGGGCAATTCGACTATGACTGGGGAACTAGATGCCCTAGAGATCGACCGTTTTACCGATTTCCACTTATTATCCCAAGAGATGATCGAATTGATCGTGCGCGTGCGAGAATCGGCCTCTGATCTTCAATTTGTCGTCGATGAAACCGATCAGGTGACGCGCAGTCTGCGACAGGCTACCACCCAACTACAGGAAGGGATGACCAAATCGCGCATGGTTCCCTTTAGTCAAACTGCCGATCATCTACCCCGGGCAATTCACGATATTTCCCTGAAACTGCACAAACAAGCCAAATTAAAAGTGGAAGGAGGGGGTGTTCTCATCGATCAGATGATCCTCGAAAATCTCAATAGTCCCATGATTCATCTGGTCAACAATGCGATCACCCACGGCATTGAATCACCCGAAGAACGCCTGGCCAAAGGCAAACCTGTCCACGGTACGATCTCGGTTCGGGCATTCCTACAGGGCAATCAAACCGTGATCACCGTTAGTGATGATGGGGCCGGTATTGATGTTAATCTGGTTAAACTTAAGGCGATCGAAAAAGGCCTGATCAGCGATCGGGAAGCTCAAAACCTCAGTACCCAAGAAGTCTATGAAATTCTTTTTCATCCCGGTTTTAGTACCAAAGATCAGGCCGATGATTTTGCCGGTCGTGGGGTGGGTTTAGATGTGGTGCGTACCAGTTTAATCGATGTGCGCGGGACGATTACTATTGACTCGGTACTGGGCCAAGGAACCACTTTTACCCTCCGTTTACCCCTAACCCTGAGTATCTGTAAGGCCCTCTGTTGTGTTAGTAATCATGCTCGCATCGGTTTCTCCATGGACGGAGTGGAAGATGTGAGGGATTTCCCGGCCAGGGATATCCAAATGGATCGGGAGGGACGGCGCTGCGTTTTCTGGCAAAACACTTTACTACCTTTCCAACCCTTGAGCGATTTGCTTTCCTACAATCGACAACTTAGTCGCGGTAGTTTTTACACCGGCAAACAGGGGAAGGACTCTTTTGCGATCGTGATCCTGCGCGGTGGTAATAATCTCCTCGCGGTACAGGTGGATCAAGTGATCGGGGAACAGGAGATCGTGATCAAACAGATCGAAGGACCGATTCCGAAAACGGCTGGGATTGCTGGGGCGACGGTTTTAGGCGATGGTACGGTGATGCCCGTCGGCGATGTGTTAGAGTTGATCGACATCGCCAGCGGTCGTCTGCGTATCGATAACGGTGGTCTTTGGCACCAATCTGTACCGCCTGTAGATGTGGAAATTAGCCAAAAATCCGAGGCTATGGTTCTGATTGTCGATGATTCGATTACTGTTCGGGAATTGCTCTCTTTAAGCTTTAGTAAAACTGGTTATCGTGTGGAACAAGCCCGGGATGGTCAAGAGGCTTGGGAAAAATTACGCGGTGGTTTGCCCTGTGATATCGTTTTCTGTGATATCGAGATGCCCCGCATGAATGGCCTGGAATTACTGTCTAATTTGCAAAAATACCCCCGATTAGCGACGATTCCCGTGGCTTTGTTGACTTCCCGAGGCTCGGAACGTCATCGTCAGGTGGCGGCGAAATTAGGGGCTAGTGGTTATTTTACCAAGCCCTACACGGAAATAGATTTACTCTCGGCAGCTGAAAGAATGATTGCGGGGGAAGTATTACTAGCTAATAGTATTAAAGCGACCTCTAATCAGCTTTCATCCTCCGATACAACGATTATTGATAGTGATTCCCCTAATTTGTTAGCACAATCGAGTCCTCTCGTCTTGATTGTCGATGATTCGTTAATAGTACGGGAAATGTTAGCGATTTCTTTGGTTAAAGCTGGTTATCGCATTGAACAGGCCCAGGACGGTTTAGAAGCATGGGAAAAATTACAGGCCGGATTAGCTTGTGATCTGATTCTCTGCGATATCGAAATGCCTCGCCTGAATGGGTTAGAATTACTCTCTCGTCTGCAAGAGGATGAACAACTTCAGGGGATACCAGTGGCGATAATTGCCTACCAAGGGACGCAAAAAATGCAGCATCTTGCCGCCGCTAAAGGGGCAAAAGGTTATTTTGTCAAGCCCTATATTGAGGATGTTTTACTTTCAGCAGCCCAACGTTTAATCGCTGGTGAGGTATTAATCCAGAAAGAAAGTTCCGTGGATTAGCTGAGGTTAAGTAGCTGGTTATAATCAAATTTAAAATGGATTTTAGGTTCGATCCCCCCTGCTCCCTAGGGTTGATTCATTTAAATTAAGTACAACTGATGCTAAATCCAGTTATTAAAAACTGATTATTTATTCTCCGTTTTGCCTGAGTGCCTCGTGCATCTGGGAGCATCTCATTTATGCAAGTGAGTAATTATACTTGTCCCTAAAACTGGTTTCTGGCAAGGCTTTTAAAATAGCTTGACATAAAACCTGATTTAGGGGTTACAAAGGTGAGATGCTCCCAGTGCCTCTCTTGATATGTAGTCCATACTCAACGGATTTAGTATGATAAGCATTTCAGGGCTCAGGAAGAAAGTATGGGGAAAATAGGCCAGCAATTCTAAATTTGCCCTGTAATAAGGCTTTTGGGAGTTAGTTCGCATAATACGGGGTAAAATTCAATGGGATGGCGAATTTCATTTCACGAGTCTTCGGGCTTTTGACGTGATAGTACACCCAAAGTTGCGCCAAAAATCCCCCTTTAAAATGTTCTTTAAATCCCTAAAAGGCTTGCTGTGTCTAAAACTGAGAATTGCTGAGGATTTTGCCGATAGCTTGCAGATGTTCTTGTAATTGCAGTTCTTCTTGAGCATTGATGATGCCTACATCTGGTATGGTTAGTTTAGGGCTAATTATCCTCTATCTCCCTCTTCCTAGCCATCAGCATTTATACTCATTACATATCTGGGATGCTCCCCGTTGAACAAGCAATTTCCGATAGTGATAGGTCAAGAATCCCCCGTCACAGCGCAGCTTGACGGGGGGAGTATGTCAACTATTCTGATTGTTATTTGTGGGGCAACTGCCACAGGAAAATCCAGTTTAGCCCTACAATTGGCCGAAAAGTTTAATTCAGTAATTCTCAGTGCCGATTCCCGACAAATCTATCGAGAATTTAATATTGGTACTGCTAAACCTAGCTTAGAAGAATGTCAGCGGATTCCCCATTATCTAATTGATATTTGTGATCCTCAAGATAATTTTACCCTAGCACAGTACCAAGAACAGGCTGAGAATTTAATCAGCAATCTCCACTATTCTCCTCTGTTTTTGGTCGGTGGTACGGGACTTTATATCAAGTCCATTGTCAAAGGTTTAAAAATACCGAGGGTTTCTCCTCAAGCGGATTTGAGACGGCAATTACAAGCTTTAGGACAATCCTATCTTTATCAAATTCTAATGCAGGTAGATGAAGAGGCCGCTAAAAAAATTCATCCCCATGATCAGGTCAGGACTTTACGCGCTTTAGAGGTTTTTTATCTGACAGGAAAACCTATCTCTAGTCAGCAGGGAGAAAATCCCCCCACTTATCCAATTTTACAAATTGGTTTAGACTGTTCCCCAGAAAGTTTAGACAAGCGGATCACTGTTCGTACTCATCAAATGATCACAAGGGGATTAGTAGCAGAGGTGCAGAATTTGGGGGATAAATACGGTTGGGATTTGCCACTTTTGCAGACTTTGGGTTATGCAGAGATTAAGCAATATCTCCTCGGAGAAATTTCTTTAGAACAGGCGATCGATCTAATTATCCTCCACACCCGTCAATTTGCCAAACGTCAGCGCACTTGGTTTCGTGCCGATGCTGATATTGTCTGGTTTCCCGTCGATAAAGAAAATTTATTGGAATTGGTGGAACGAAAAATTATTTTGTTTCTTGAGGGGTTGTCAAGGCCTGATATAAAAACACATCATCCTGATTAAAGATTAACCGAAAGTTCTCATTTTGATTCAGTTTATTTAAGTGATCATCAATTAGTTCTGGTGAACTAGACCAACCGGGATGACGGTGATCGAGTAGGATATAATTAAATTGATTTAAATCCAGGGATTGGGAACCTTCGATCGCTAATTTAATCATTTCCCGATGGGTAAGATGGGGGGCAATTCTAGAAGTAGTCAAGACACTGTCACTGGTGGTAATTTGAGTGAGAGCTTTTTGGGTAGCGGACCAAGTATCGAGGGAATTTAAATACAGTGACCAAAAATAGCCGTATTTAGCTAGGGCAAAAAAGGCAATAATTGCCCAAGTAATTATCCATTTAGGTTTTTTAAACCAGTTACCATTATGGGCTAAAGTGGCGATAACTGCTAGAAATAAAAAGGGCAAAATTGGCAGGGAATATTGAGTGGTTAAGTTTTTTTGTGGGGCATGATCTGCTAATAAATTTAAAGCGATTGCGGGAATAGCGGCAATTATTGCGGTAGAATAGCGCCAGGATAAACCCCAAACTAAGGGAATAATTAATAGGATGAGGTATTCTAGATTATTGCCAGTAAAGATTTTCCCCAAGACTAGATCGGGTTTGAGGAACAGATTAAAGATAATTGCTGGCAAACTATCTCCTAGATAACTATATCGAGAATCAGCCATTTCAATAACTGCCGATTTTCCTGTCAGGAGGGGAATTAATAACTTCGTGGTGATAATAAACCAAAGAATGCCGCTAATCATGGCAATTATTCCGGGGATTTTTTTCTTTTCCCAGAGAAGTAACCAGATACCCATTCCCAACAATGTTAAAGAGAGAATTGCTTTACAACCGAGAATAATAATAATTCCTAGACAAAATCCCCAGAGATTATTTAATCTTGCCGCTAAAACCGTCCAAAAAATGGCTGGCACTGCGATAACTTCTGGATGAAAATCAAAGAGATTAACGTTAAAAATCAGGGGATAGAGCAGATAAACTAAGGCTAATGTATAAGCTTGTTTTTCTTTTAATCCCGCTTGTATTGCCAATTGCCAGAGGGGAAAAACGGCAAGGGAAAGGGAAAAAGCTTGTAAGAAAAGCAGCCAATAAACGCTAGGATAAATTTTATAAAGTAAGGCTATAGGATAGAGAATAAAAGCGATATGATCGCCTAAGATATGGTAGCCAACAAAAGATATAATCGGTGGTTTAGCTTGAGAAATTAAGTAAACTCCCTGATCGAACCAACCAAGATCAAGAGCATTAGATTGAAATAAAATATGTCTGATAGCACTGCAAATAAACAGGATTATTGTAGCGCAACCAATTAACCAAAATAAATCATTCTTTTTGTGCATAATCGTTAAATTTTACTGGGATTTTTCGGGATTATTACGACAATACTGCCAAGTATCTCTAAAATAGGAAGCAACTTCAGTAAACCATTTTTTAAAAATATTTCTGTTCTCACTGGTGACGATAACCCCATTAATAAACTCTTGCCATTGGAGATCATTAGCGGGAAGAATGAAACCATAATAATCACAATTTAAAGGATTGCGGGGGATAAGTTGATAATCTTGTTCTAAGGATAAACCGAGAATGACAGCTTCTCCAATTAGCAGAATCCCATCACTAGCAAAAGCATCTATTCTATTCCTTCTTAAACTTTGAATACCTCGCAGTCTTCCCGTCACTCCTTGAAATTCTTGATAGGTAGCAAGAGGATATTTTTGTCTTAATAATTCTTGAGTGGTGGTATCTCGCAAAACTCCAATACTTATACCTTCTAAGGACGAAGAAAAGTTAAAATTATTCTGATTATCACTCCGAACTAAAAACTGAGTTCCCGTCACAAAAAAAGGGCGAGAAAAACTGACACCATCAGGTATATTTTTTCTGATACTATTAGGACCACACTCAAAATCAACGGTTTTATTTTCCAATAACTGGAAGCGATTAAATAAAGTCGATTTATAAATTTTGACACTGATGATTTGGAGGTTTAATTTGTGCTTGAGTTCTTCTCTAAGCAATTGGATAAAATCTAAGCACAATCCCTGCAAATTATTATTACTATCTCGATAGCCAAACGGAATGGCATCTTCTCTCATCGCTACTTCTAATAATCCCGTGCGTTTAATTTTTTCTAGCACTGTTTCAGATTTAGCTGGGAGAGTAGCAAAAACATTAGATAAAATAACGAGAGTAAGAATGATTAATTTCATGGTTTTTGCCGAGATTATTTAAGATTTGTTATGGACTTGATCCCACTGATCTAAAATGTCTTTGAATAATAATTCATCTAACCATGTTTTTACTACCACTGTCAAAGGTAAAGCCAATAATAAACCTAAGATGCCAAACATTTGAGCGAAGAAAATTTGAGCGATTAGGGTAATTGCCGGTAGTAAAGATACCTGTTTAGCCATGACAGTGGGTGTCAATAAATAACTTTCGACATTTTGGATAATAAAATAGAGAATCAGAATAGCGACAATTTTCCAAGGTGCATCGATAACAGCAATGAGGATCGGAAAAATCACACTAGCAGTCGGTCCGATATTAGGGATAAAATTGAGCAATCCTGCTAGGATAGCATGAACGAGAACTAGATTAATTTGTAGAACCAAAAGACCGAACCCACTTAATAATCCTACCATAGTTGAACTAATGGCAATTCCCAACAACCAATTACCTAAACCCGCTTCCGATAGGGTAAGAATTTCCTCAGCACGACGACGATAGAAGTTAGGAAATAATTTTAAGAAAGCTTGTCGATAGGGTTGGGGGTTGGCTAACATCATCATTGCTAACACCAGCACGAATAATAATTGCAAAATTGCCGCAACTGAGTTAGAAAAGAAAGTAAAAAAGTTACTAAAAACAAAAGTTCCTAAAGGTTGTAACTGCTGTCCTAAATCAGTTAAATTAGGCAGCGATGGCAACCAATCAAATTGAAATTGTTGTCGCCATTGAATCGAGTTATTGCGGACTAAATTCCAAGCTTGCGGTAAAAGTTCAATTAATTTTTGAAACTGTTCGATAAAGGGGGGAACAATAATTATAAAAAATAAAATCGCAATTCCCAGACTCGTCAGCAGGGTAATTAAAATAGCCAAACCCCTTTTAATACCTAATCTCTGCAATCCTTTCACACATCTATTTAAGGCTACGGTAAACACGATCGCCATAAAAATCAATAATAACAGCTGTCGAATCTGCCACAATACATAAAGAGCCATTATTAAACAGATAAACCCCAACCACTGACCAAATTTCACGACCTTAATTTATCCTATCGGGACAAATTTTATCATACAGCAGTCCGCCGTCAGTGGTCAGGATTCAGGATTCAGTCTTCGGGAGATTATTTTTATTTATTCTCTCCATCTCCC
>NZ_JADEVX010000102.1:0-15885 GCF_015207925.1 Microcystis sp. LEGE 00066
TCTCTTCTTCCGTTACGTCATTTCTTCGGCTAACATTTAAAATATCTCCTTCTTTTAATTGTTCGAGTATATTCTCGGCTAGTCTTTTCGTATAGGTTCGTTTCTTGGCGACAAAATCTAACTCTTCACTAAAGGGTTTTCGACAATTATCGCACTTAAATTGACGACGATTAACCTGTAGGTACACTGGTTGACCTGAGATTGGTAAATCTTTGACTAAATGTCGATGATTTTGGTGGAGTTTATCGCTCTCTAACCCACAACGAGGACAGATTGCTTTTTGATTTTTCGATTCGATTTGGCAAACTATACCGATATTTTCTAGGTGTAGATAGCCTTGAATAGACGTTCCTTTTAGGTTCAAAAATTTGTCAAGTATCATAAGTAAAATACTCTGGTTTTTGGCTATTATATCAAATCTTAACTCGATTGTCTATCTTTTGATATTAACTTGTTTGTGCCGTAAGTGTCTCCCTGTATAGATTTCAGCTACTTTTAGGCGTAGGTACTCTCATCGAATTTTATTTTAAGTTAATTATTTGCATAACAATTCCCGAAGAGCCTACCATTTTTTAAAGATACTTTTGTATCATCCGGTATGAATACGGGGATTACGGGAGATCTATCGCCGGTGGCTGGTAGATGATAGCCAGCAAGAGAGGCGATAAAAACTAGGCTAGTTGCGGTTATTATTGGGTAGAGTTTTTTCATCTTTACCTTGCCTGAATGATCGGGATTTAGTTGGTTCTGTTTTCGATCTTGGATGCGGTGGGTTAGGAGTAACAGTAACTCACCCTAGGGTTTTTTCTAGAGGGGTTTTTCCATATTTTAGCGTCGGGATTGTTAAAGGGGAAGCGTTTTATCTTCTCTTTATGTTAAAACTTATGAAGGTACTCCTTTATGCGGTAAGCGATAGAAATATGACTCTACAAGAGCTAATGCGGTGGGCGGAAAAATTATCCGCGATCGAGAAACGGCAACTGATCGAAAAAATTACCGCAGAAATGGCATCGGAATCGGCAGAAGTTAATCAACCCCGTCCCTCTTTATGGGGTATATGCGCCGATTTAGGACAGGCTCCCTCGGCTGAAGATATTGATAAAACCCGACGAGAAACGTGGGGAGATTTTACGGCAGAGGATCTTTAAGTGTTAAAAGCAGTTTTAGATACTCATGCAGTTATCTGGTATCTTTACGCAGATCAACGATTATCCAATTTGGCTCGACAAACCATCGAACAAATCGGCAATAGTGGAGATACGGTTGCTGTTTCCTCGATTACTCTCGCTGAAATTGTCTATCTTGGTGAAAAAGGGCGGATTTCCACTCAAACAATAGAGCGATTGTTAATAGAATTGGACAGGGAAAATTCTATTTTGATAGAAATCCCGCTCGCTCGCAATATCGTGGTTACTATGGGAGGAATCGAGCGCTCGGATGTTCCCGATTTACCCGATCGAATTATTGCGGCAACCGCCCTATATTTAAACGTTCCCTTAATTAGCCGAGATCGAAAAATTCAATTATCAACGGTTAATACGATCTGGTAGCAACGAACTAATCAAATTCCTATTCCCCGAATATAATTGGATGCGGTGGGTTAGCACTACTCATAACCCAACCTGCGGTTTTTGTCAATATATTTTTACTTTCCGAAACCTTTGTTCGGGCGGTTTTGTTTGGCAATACGGAGGGCTTTTCCAGTTTTGCCATCCTGTAGTGCAATCCGCATCGATCGCTTTTTCTGGTAGGATTGAATATCCGCCGCTAACGGATGAGAGTTATCGATGCGTAGATGGGTTAAAGAACAGACAAGACTCGTTTGTTTTCCCGATTCGTTTTTTAGGGAACAAATAATTCCCCCCTCGTCTCCCATGTAGAAAATTTTATCTATCGAAAACTGGTGATCGGGTTTGTATCGCTCGCCTTTTGTTTCAGCTAGTTTTAACGTTTCGGGAGTTGCACGCACAGGGATTGGTAAACTCGCTTCCATTTTCTCAATTAAAAAACGAACTTGTCGGGGATCGTCGATGGACATGGTTATTCTCCTTGATAAAATACAAATAACTGGCGATGGAACCCGATCGATCGAGTAGAATAGCAATCGAAAACGCCAATCAGGGACATTTTACCGTGAGCGCTCCGAATTCTCCCCCTCCCGGAACACAGATACTAGGAACCTTCGCCAGTCTTCTCGGTTTGTTGGGGATTTTTCTCTATTTTACGGGATGGATCTATCGGTGGGCCTATTTCGGCTGGTTTAGCCTTGAGATTAACCGTTTGGACTTGCCCTTGCGTTCCTTCCTTTTTGTGCCGATACAGGTCTTCTGTGGCGATTTCGGGGCTTTGCTGCGAACGTTTCTGGCACTGGTTGCCGTTGCCTTTGCGATTCAATTTACCCTCTGGATTTTGTCTCCCCTGCCATCCTATGCAATTGTCAGTCAATCTAAACGGAAATTTCATCAAAAATTTCAGTTTCTAGGTTTATTAGTCCGGGGAATTCCCGAAGCTCTCCGAAAAGATTTGATCGCTGTTATTTGGCTATTAATTATCCTTTTTTGGTTAGCCCGAACTCAGGGATCGATCGATGCCCGTCGCGATGCAGTTAATGATACTTCTACCTTACCGGTTATCACTTTAGTTTTACCAGAAAAACAGATAGCGATCGGTCGGAATCCGGAGGATGTTTTTACCGATCCTTCTCTCAAAGGTTATCGAATTATCGGTGAGACCAAATTACTCGAAGAGCTGCGGGGAAAAGAAACGAATGATATTAAAGTTAATCCCCCGCGAGTCTGGCGGTTATTAATCCAAAATAACAATTGGACTTATGTTTTTCGCGGGTTATCCCCTCAGTCGGCAGACAATGAACGTCCGGCGATTCTAGCCATTCGCGAGGATAAGGAGGGACAATTGATGATTCTCGCGCCGGATGTCCCAAAATCCCAGTGAAACTCAATCGGGGAAATTATCGAATTACCCTTGAACATCGAAGCTTACTGCTATAATTACTTACGGACAAAGATAATAAATAAAATTTATGGGCGACTTTTTTGATAACGTGAGCCGTTACCCCCGCTATCTGATTAGCTTTAGTTTAGGGATTTTCTTCGCCTTTTTTGGCTGGTTAGCCCCTTTATTAAAAAATCCCCTCACAGCGATCGCACTTGTCGGCTTTCTGGGGGGAACTTTCGCCTTTCTTTATTTCACCCTCAAAGCCATGCTCGGATTAGCTTGATACAATGGTAAAGGTTTCGCTGTTTTTAGGGGACAAAAATTATGGCTAACGATCGTCGAGTATCTCGCGTGTCCTCGCTAATTAAGCGCGAGGTCAGCCAAATGTTATTAATGGAAATTAAAGATGATCGCGTCGGTGCCGGTATGGTGAGCGTTACCGATGTGGACCTCTCCCACGACCTGCAACACGCTAGGATTTTTGTGTCTATCTACGGCAACAAAGATGCAAAGGCTGAAACTATGGCCGGTTTAAAAGCTGCTGCGGGATTCGTCCGGCGCGAACTCGGTCAACGCATCCGTCTGAGACGTACCCCCGAAGTGGTCTTCCTAGAAGATTCTTCCCTTGAACGCGGCGATCGAATGTTACACCTTCTTGATCATATTAAAAGCGATCGACCCCCAGAAGATGACGATTCCGATATCAGTGACCAGTGACCAGTGAACAGTGATCAGTAGAGGATAACTAAATTTAGACAAAACTGGCAACTTAAAACTTAAACCTGATAACTGATAACTGATAACTTATAACTGATAACTGATAACTGAATAGTGAGCGATCGCATTTTATCCCTAAAAGAACGTATTGGTCAGATGATAGTAGTCCGCGCTTCCGGCTATCTCTTTGACCAACAAATCCGCTATCCTGCTTGGGAACCCGTCAACGCCACCCTGAAACATTGGTTAGAAACCCTCCACCTCGGTGGGGTGATTCTGTTGGGAGGTAGCGCCGCCGAAATCGCTTTCCGTAGCCAACAATTACAAAGTTGGTCCGGGGATAATCCTCTCCTCATTGCTGCCGATATCGAGGAGGGAGTCGGCCAAAGGTTTTCCGGCGCTACTTGGTTTCCCCCACCGATGGCTTTAGGAAAAATAGCTGAAAAAAGCTTGACAAAAGCCACAGAATATGCTAGGGAAATGGGAGCAATTACCGCTAAGGAAGCTCTAGCGATCGGGATTAACTGGATTTTAGCCCCAATTGTCGATGTGAACAATAATCCCGACAATCCCGTTATAAATATTCGTTCCTTCGCTGAAACTCCCGAAATCGTCGCTAATCTAGCTCAAGCTTTTATTTTAGGGGCCGATTCCTATCCAGTTTTGACCACGGCCAAACATTTTCCCGGCCACGGTGACACCAGCAATGACTCCCATCTCGATCTTCCCATCATCAACCACGATCATGATCGCCTAGAAGCGATCGAATTGCCCCCCTTTCAAGCGGCGATCGAGTCGGGGGTTGATAGTATTATGTCAGGCCATCTGTTAATTCCCGCTTGGGATACCGAATTTCCCGCCACTCTTTCCTCGAAAATTCTCGGGGAAAAACTGCGCCAAAATCTCGGTTTTCAGGGTTTAATCGTCACCGATGCCCTGATTATGGGAGGAGTGACCAAAATTGCTAGTGCTGCCGCCATAGCAGTGAGGGCGGTACAGGCGGGGGCCGATATACTGTTAATGCCACCCGATCCGATCGAAGCGATCGAAGCGGTGTATAGTGCCGTGCAAGCGGGTACAATTAGCGAAGCGAGAATTAATGATTCTTGGCAACGTATTCAACGAGCAAAAGAGAAATTAGGGCAAAGACAGCCATCCTTAGAATCCTTAAGCAGTTTAGCGGCACCGCAAGCTCTAGAGATTGTCAGGGATATTTTAAAAGATTCCCAAACAGTTAGCGCTAATTTACCGATTAAAGCCACTCAAGGCCGCAATTTAATCATTATCGATGATTTACTCAACTGTGACTTTCTTGATCGCTCTTGTCCGGCGGTGACAATTCCCCGACAATGGGGTTATCAAACCCAAATAATCGACCGTAGCACCTTTAATCAGTCCCTCGTCTCCCCAGAAACGACTCTCCTACAAGTATTTATCCGTGGTAATCCTTTTCGGGGTAGTGCCGGATTAGGGGAGGAAACGAAAGCTATCTATCAAGCTTTGCTGAAAACCGGACAGATTCAAGCATTGATTATTTATGGTAGTCCCTACGTTTTCCAGTGGTTTCGTCAACAAAGCGGAGAAATTCCCTATCTTTTCAGCTACGGACAACAACCAAGCGCCCAAAAAATCGCCCTAGAAACTATTTTTGAGGGGCCCACTAGCGGCGAAAATCAGACCGATACTTTCGTTTAAGGGCAAAAATTGTCTAGTAACCATTGGGCAATGCGATCGGAGGCACCGGCCGATCCCATTCTCTGACGACCATTAACGGCGATTTCTTGCCACTTTGGGGGATTTTGTAATAAATATTCTAACTTGTCCGCCACTGACTCGGCACTATCGCCTAAGAGAATTGAACAGCCTAATAAACGCTGTTGCAGTGTGGCAAAATGGGGAGTAAATTGTGGTCCAGATCCCGCAATTGTGATCGCCGGTTTACCCAAACCGACGAACTGTTCCGTGGCAGTTCCCGCCATGGCGATCGCTAGATGGCAACGGCCTAAATATTCGGCGTAATCCGTTTGAGAAATAGTTATAAATACCTCTTGACAAATAAACTTATTTGTGCTATGTTCTCGCCAACCCCGGGAAATTAAAGCAGCCGTAAAAGATTCTAGGGGGAGAGCAGGAGCGATCGCCGCCAAAAATTCCAGCTTGTAATCGGGAAAACGGCCGATCATGGCGGCCACAGATGCGAGAATTTGCTGCCAATTGTGGAGGGATTCGGGAAAGCGCGAACCGGGTAGCAGCAGAATATTTAGGCAATCTTGGGGAAAATCGCCCGTTATCGAGGGTAAAAGGTCATCCATCATCGGATTACCCCCATCGACAACAGGAATTGACCACTGTTGTAAAATTTTGCTGGTTAAACTATCCCGGGGAAAAACCCCCCGACAGCGAGGATGAGCCATTAACCAGCGTTCCCAGGGATAATAGTAGGAACCCCAGAGGCGATCGATCATCGAGCTACTATCTAACCATCCCCGCTCATCCCGGAGATAGTATTCCGATTTAGCCGTTCCCACAAAAGCATAATCTGTCTCGCTCAACCAAGCAAGGGCAAGGGGTAAGATATCTCCCACCGCAACAATTTTTCCCCCTTCTTGGCCCCAATTTTTGACCAGACGGTATTGACGGGAGGTTAATCCTAATAATCCCTCCCGCAGATCTCGCCATAATTGTTTGGCATCCCTGGTGATAAAACCCCCAGAGGGCATTTTTTGACCTCGATCGAGAAGGGGAATCCCCAGACGAGTATAAGCATAACCGTTACCCACTAGGGGTAAAGCAGTAATATCCGGACAGTGGGGAGATGATTGTAGTCTTTTGATAATCCGGATTGCGATCTCATCTTCACCGTGGCCATTACTCAAAAATAATAATTTCACTGTTTTTTCTTAACTTCTGGCTTAAAGTCCTAAACTTCGGTTGTTTTATTGCCTTCGACCCTAGACAATGCTGATGGTTAGGGAACAATTAATTTTATAAAAGCAGTTAACCAACTCCCATTTAGTCTAATCTACCAGAAGGTTTCGCCGATCACTTGTCTCTGTCTTGATGGCGACTATTTGACCAAAGGTAAGACTAAGAGATAAGAGATTAGTTTAACTGCTTCTATTTTTATCGATCAAAAGACCAAATTTAGCCCCCCAGAGCCAAGGATGTCAGAAAGCTGCTCTGATCGCTATGTTAGAATCAGTGGTTAATTGGCATCCTAACGGGAAAAAATGATTATCGACTTACCCGATCGAGAAGCTACTGTCAATTTAGGGGAAAAACTGGGGCAAACCCTGGCCCCTGGCAGTGTAATTTTATTAAAAGGTGATTTGGGAGCGGGAAAAACCACCTTAGTACAGGGAATTGGCTTAGGATTGGGTATTCAAGAGCCTATAGCTAGTCCTACCTTCACCCTCGTTAACGAGTATAACGAAGGCCGCCTTCCTTTGTATCATTTGGATTTGTATCGTTTGCAGGGTCAGGATATTGAGGCGCTGTACCTAGAAAATTATTGGCAGGGAATCGAGGTGGATTTAGGGATAGTGGCGATCGAATGGTCGGAACGTTTAACTTTTTTGCCGGAAAATTATCTAGAGATTACTTTACTCGATCGAGGTGAGCAGGGACGACGAGCGCTGCTCAATTTTGTCGGTGGGGACGAAAAAAATAGCGACCCCAGAGGAATCGCTATCAGCACTTGACTCTTTAAGCAATCAAACTTTAGCGGTAACTTTCCGCATCTAAGATAGATTTTCGGTTCGATCCCCCCTTGATAAGGGGGGAACTGATAGTTTTTAACACCTAACTACTTCTAAGATGTAAAAAAATAACTATTTTTTTACCTTATAATTTGCCGTTCTCACGGGGAAACTATCAGCTTTTCAGAGATATAATACTAAAAAAATCGGTAATTTCTGCTAATTTTACACTTTCTTTAGATTTATCCTCTATCTTGATGTCTGATTGGTTTTGGCAGTAGTTGACCCTTTTCGCTACTAGGGAATCGTGAAAAGAAAAAAAGAAGCGAGTGCTAATTATGAGATAAGCGATGCAGGAAGAAAAAGCGATATTTAATATCAACAATACTTTTTATCGACCGGAGAGTAAAATCGTCCGAGATTTAGGAGTTTTAGGGGCGGCAATTGCTCAAAAAGAGCGGGGAAGTTTGCGGGTTTTAGAGGTAATGAGCGGCTCTGGTGTGCGAGCGCTCAGGTATTGGTTAGAAAGTGGTGCGGATTGGCTGTGGGTTAATGATGGGAATCCAGAAATTAAGCCAACTTTAGACGCTAACTTAGAGAGTTTATTACAACAGAAAAAAGGGAAGATAACCTATAAATCTGCCCAAGAAGTTCTCCTAGAATGTTATCTTAAAAAAGACCATTATGATCTAGTTGATATTGATGCTTTTGGTTCTCCTGCATCTCTGTTTAGTGCTATTCCTTTAGCCACTAAAATCGGTGGTTTAATTTATCTAACTAATACCGATGGACGGACGCTAACGGGTCATAATCTAGAAAATAGTTTAGCTGATTATGGAGCCTATGCTCGCAATCATCCGGCTGCCCACGAACAGGGATTAAGATTAATTATCGCCGGTTTGCAATTAGAATCAGCCCGATTAGGTTTAGGAATTACGCCGATTTTTTCCTTCTTTTTTGGTCAAAGTTATCGGGTGATGGTGCGGTTAACAGCTAATAGACAATTAAATAGTCATAACTACGGTTTTCTCGGTTATTGTCATAGCTGCGGGGAATATCAATCAGTGCCTTGGCCAAAGTTAGGCAAGATAGTTTGTTCTGGGGACGGGCAACCTTTAACCTTAACTGGACCCTTGTGGTTAGGCAGTTTACATGATCGCTTTTATCTAGAAAAGATGGCAGATTTAGCTGATCAATGGCAGTGGAAAAAGGTAGTTAAATTGTTAGAAATAATGAGGGAAGAAAATGATTTTCCTCCCTATTTTTATAGCTTTCGGGAAATTGGGAGAAGGGGCAAATTAGATCTACCCAAAAGAGAAGATTTAATTGCGGCTCTCTTAGAACAAGGTTATCGAGCTGCTGCCACCCATATTAACCCGCAAGCGGTGAAAACTAACGCTTCTTTAGCCCAATGTATCGCACTACTCAAGGACTAATTAGTTAATACCAATAACTAGAACTTTGTTGGGGTTCAGGGGCAAAAGCTAACCAGTAGGGAAATTGTAAAAGAGCGAAATTGAGCCTTTCTTCCGTATCATCGATGATAATGAGCGGTGAATACTTATCCTCAATTAAACGTTCCGCTTTTTGAATTAAAGCTTCCGGAGACTCAAAGAGAACGATGCCGCGGTCCGGTCCAAAATCGGCGCGGGAAATGCCGAGACAATCTTGGAGACCGCGCCGCCATTCGCCTAAACGTTCGGGACTATTAGCCAGAACGAGAGAACGGAAGCGATCGCCCTGTAATTCCGCCATAATCGAGATAATTGCCGAAGCCACCAGAATATTTTGGAGACGGCTGCCCATACCGCGAACAGTACCCCGGCCCCCCTGTTTAAAGAACCACTGTTGTACCCGTTCGGCGTGAATTGGTTCAAAAGTGCGCCGTAATTGCCAAGGCGGACCGTAATAGTCAGGACGACTGCGATAACGGTCTAAAAGAGTTTGTATGCGCTGATTTTGCTCAGAAAAGCCCTGTCTAGGGGTAGATTGTCCCACCGGTTCCGATTCATAACCCGAACGGTTAGAGCGACGGGGTTCTTGCCAATTATCCCGGCCCTGGTTACTGCTGCGGGGGGGACGGGGACTTTCTTCGCGATCATCCCGGCCTTGACTGCCACGGGATGGACGGGGGTTTTCCTCCCGTTCGGTTCGCAGGGGAGGTTCCACAGGTCGGGGGGATTTTTCGGGGGTTTCAAAACGGGGTAATTCCAACTGTTCGGCAGCCGCGGCCAAATCCTGTAAACTGCCCACCAGATAGTCTTTAAATCCCTGAACCCGCACGGCTAACTCCTGGGAGACTCCGGCGAAATTACTCCGCATTTCCTGTCGAATCCGCTCACGACGGCGTTCTAACTGTTCGATCGCCACTTCTAAAGCCTGTTTGCGTTGTTCTAGGTCTTTTACGCCTTCCTTGAGCATTCTTTCGATTTGAGCTTTGATATCCCCCAATTCCTCGGCGATCAAGCGTTCTTTTTCCGCTTTTAATGCCGAGATTTCTGCCGCTAGGCTCTGTTTTTGCCGTTCTAGAGCCTCGATTTCTGCTCGTAGGGGTTGCGCTTGGGCTGCGGGAACTAATTCGCCTTCAGGAGCGATTGCCGATGGCAGGGGATTCTCTGCTGGGCGATCGTTCCAGAGATCATCAAAACTAAATTCTTCGACAGATTCATTGGGTAAGTCTGTCATTTTGTCAAGGGGTAAAACATTAAAATCTTCTGAAGTCATCGGCTTTAGAAATGCAGAGCGAACAGAGGGCTAAGGCAGGTAATTAAGTAAGTGGTTCTAATTAATAGACGATATGCCTTCGATCCCCCCTGCCCCCCTTAATAAGGGGGTGCCGATAGGCGGGGGATCCCCCCCTGCCCCCCTTAATAAGGGGGGTGCCGATAGGCGGGGGATCCCCCCTGCCCCCCTTAATAAGGGGGGTGCCGATAGGCGGGGGGATCTGACAATTTTTAACACCTACCTACTTAAGACGCTATTAGCTAGATTTCATTTTATCTCAATCTTAGTTCGCTTCTGAGTCGATCGCTGGCGATGCTGCTAAAGGACAGTATTTTTCGAGGCAGAGTCTCAGGGTTGCGCTGTCAAAGATAATCGGCAAAAAATGAATGCTGTTAATTTCTTTGAAATAAAACAGGATCGGGACTTTATTCCAGAAAATACGCCAATTTTGCCATTCTTGGTAGGGAAAGGAGCGAATTTGTTGCCCAGATAGATAGACATCTAAGGAGGTAGGGGTAAACTGGAGACGAATGCGGGTAGTCTGGAACATCAAGAATAGCCCTAACAGGGAGAAAATTATGCCCAGCCAGACCTGTAAAAAGAGTAAAGGCATCGATAAAATTACCAAAAACAGGGTAATTCGATAGTTAGGAGCCAGTTCGATCGTTCCTGTTACTTCTTGCGGGGAAATAGTTGTCATTGGTGTCCCTATCGGCAGTCAGCCAAAATATCTTCACTTCTAGTTTATCCCATTGTTTTTCGATAGGCGATCGAGATAATCGAGACTCGATCGGCGATGATCTGATGGTGTCATGGCATCGTAGAAAGAGACTTTACCCCCATAGGCACGCCGGAGATTAAAATCAGTTAAGACCTTAGATCGTTGATCAGCGAGGATCAATTCTTTATTTAAGAGGATTAAATCAGCAAAATGGGTGATAGATTCGCCTAAATCATGGTTAACCACCATGACAATCTTATTTTCTTGGGCTAACTCACCAAAGATATTAAAAAGAATCCCCTCGGTTTTTTGATCTACCCCAACGAAAGGTTCATCAAAACAGAAAATCTCCGCTTCTTGGGCCAAAGATCTGGCTAAAAAGACTCTTTGCTGTTGTCCTCCCGACAACTGACCGAGGGGACGATGGCGTAAATCAGCCATTTCCACCCGTTCTAGGACATTTAAAGCCTGTTGACGACTAATATGGGAAAAAGGACGAAACCAACCCGTTTTTCTAACTCTCCCCATCATTACCACATCCCAAGCACTGACGGGATAGGTCCAGTCGATTTGAGATCTTTGGGGAACATAAGCGACTTTATCCAGTTGTTGCTGTAGAGATTGCCCTTGATAGTTAACGCTTCCCTGTTGTACAGGAATTAATCCTAGCATGGCTTTGATCAGGGTACTTTTGCCCGCACCGTTGGGACCGATAATACCGGTTAATCGTCCAGGATGAATTTTCAGGGTGATATCCCGTAGGGCCTCCACGCCGCGATAATATACTCCCAGATGACTAACTGTAATTGTCCTTTGCATAGTTTTTACCCCGAGTCTCCAGTTCTAGCATAGCTAAAAATGAGACAAATATGAAGCAATCATGAAAAGATTATGAAAGATAGCTAAGGTGAGATCAATCGCCACTCAGTAAAGCTTCCACGAATTCGTAACTGGAAAAGGGCCGCAGATCCTCGATTCCTTCCCCAGCACCCACAAAGCGAATCGGGAGGTTAAGCTGACGCGCTACGGCAAGGGCGACACCCCCTTTAGCTGTACCATCGATTTTAGTCAGGATCACGCCGCTTAATTGGGCAGCTTCCGAGAAAACTTCTGCTTGTCGCAGGCCGTTTTGTCCTAAAGTGGCATCGAGAACTAGAAGGGATTCCACCACGGCACTCTCGGCTTTTTTGTCGATAATGCGGCGAATTTTGCTTAATTCTGCCATTAAGTTCTTTTTATTCTGCAATCTTCCCGCCGTATCCACTAAGAGTAATTCTACCTCCCTGGATTTAGCGGCCTCGATACCATCGTACACCACGGCGGCTGGGTCGGTATTTTTGCCCGGGTTGGCAATGACTTCGACTTGCGATCGCTCTCCCCAAACTTTCACCTGTTCCACGGCAGCAGCACGAAAGGTGTCGGCAGCGGCAATTATACAGCTATAGCCAGATTGTTTAGATAAATGGGCTAATTTACCGATAGTCGTTGTTTTACCAACTCCGTTAACTCCTGTGAGCATCCAGATATTTAATTTGCCTTTTTCTGGCTCAAAACCGGGGTTGCTATAATTGGCTAAAGGTGCATCTAAAATCTCGCGGATAATTTCTTTGAGATATTCGATCGCTTTTTCGGGGGGCAGAGCTTCCTGTTTTAGCTTATTTTGGAGGGTAGTGATAATATAATCGGTGGCATCTACCCCCACATCGGCCTGAAGCAATAAAGCTTCGATTTCCTCCACCGCGTCTTGATTGAGGGGACCCTGACCGACCACGGCCTTAAGCTGATTGACCAAGCTGCGGCGCGTTTTGCCCAAACCCTGACGCAATTTTTTTAACCAGGTGATTTCTTCTTCCGAAACGTCCTCTGCTTGTCGTCCCTGATTGGCTAAAACTTTGGCCGACCAGATAAAATCTTCATCTGGTTCTGTGGGGGTTTCGATGGCGGTTTCTTTGAGAATTTCGAGGCGATCAGATTTTTTCAGCCATGCGGGGGTATTATCCTCGGTTTCTTCTTCTTTAACTGGTTCTTCCTCTTGCGGAGGTTCTGTTTCAGCAATAGATGTTTCAGGGGGTTCGCTCACGACGGCCTCGGCCGTGGCTTTTTTCTCTTGAATATTTTTAAAGGCTTTTTTGGCCCAATCTAAATACTCTTCCTGACTGGTTGCCTCGCTAGGGGTTTCCTCTACGGGTGCAGGGGGTGTTTGTTCTTGTTCGGGTTGGACTTTCTGACGACGGAACCAGTTAAACATAGGAGAAACTAAACATAAAACTATTTATCTAGTTTATCTTAACCTTTGAAGTGAGCAATTTTGATAGTTAGATTTTTAATTATGGATTTCTCCGCATTTTTTGCCAGAGATTAAGGAAAAAATGATCACCTTGCTCAAGGATAACTTTATCTCTTTTTAGGGAAATGCTGTATCCTAGGAAATAGAAGAGGAAGGAGAGTCAAAAATGTTAAGCGCTACCGAAACTAAATATTATACTCCCGAAGAATATCTAGCTCTGGAGGAAACGTCCGAAGATAAACATGAATATCGTCAAGGAGAAATTATCCCAATGGTAGGAGCCACCACTAATCACAATCAGATTTGTCTAAATTTTTGCCGTAATTTTCCCTTAAATATCAATAATCAAGATTATTATACTTATATGGAAACGGTGCGTTTATGGCTATCAGATTATAGCATTTACACCTATCCCGATGTGATGGTGATTAAAGGTCAACCTCTCTATCAAGGGAATAGTCAATCTAACGTGATCAATCCTTTAATTATTGTTGAAGTTCTCTCTAATTCCACCCAAGCTTATGATCGAGGGGATAAGTTTAAATTCTATCGTTCCTTGCCAACTTTTCAGGAATATATTCTGATTGAACAGTCTAGTTATAGTGTAGAACGTTACTATAAACAAAAGGATGATCAATGGTTAGTTGATTTCCTCACCGGGGAAAATGCGGTTTTACAATTGGTGTCGGTGGATTGGCAGATTTCTTTGCAATATTTATATCAAAGAGTCAATTTTGACCTAGCAGAAACCTAAAATTAAAAGAAAGGTGAAAAAGACTCGCTATCAAGAAACTCATTATCTCAAAATAGCTAATCTTTTTTGGTATAATAGACGGACTACTATATATTAAATCTATGGACGCTCTAGATTTTTCCGATCAACTACAATGGACTGCAGAAGCAAAAGCAAAACTAAAAAATATTCCCTATTTTGTTCGTTCCCAAGCGCGTCAAAGGATAGAAGAATTAGCTCGTCATGCCGGTTCCGATCGAGTTACCCTGGAAATGGTAGAACAGGCTAGAATAGAATTCGGACAGTAGATTTTTAGCCGCCAATTTGGGACATAGTACGGGTATAAATGCCGCTTGATGTGCCGGAATCACGCAGTTTAAAGTTTATTTCTGCCTTCAGTTCTATTAATTCCCGCACTCTTTGCTGGATTTCTGCTGGCGAAATTCCTTGACGGAGGGCAGTTTTTAGGTCAATTTGTCCGGTTTCGTTGAGGAGACAGGGACGCAACCAACCATCGGCCGAGAGACGTAGTCGGTTACAGCGATCGCAAAAACACTCCGACATCTGACTGATAAAGCCGATTGTACCCTTAGCCCCCGGAATTTGAAAAACATCGGCCGGACCATTTCCCCGCACTTGACCCTCATTTAAGCCCCATTTTGCCCGAATTCGCCCCCTTAATTCCTCGCTCGCAATCCAAGCTTTTTCTTGAAATAAATCACCGTTACCGATGGGCATAAACTCGATAAAACGGACGTGCCAACGCTTCTCGATGGTCAAAGCCGCTAAATCCTCCACTTCTGCCTCATTTATCCCCGGAATCACCACCACATTCAATTTTAAGGGGTCAAAACCCACCCTCTGGGCTGCTTGAATACCTGCCCAAGTTTTTTGCCAACGACTCCGGCCGTGATTACCGATAATTTTATCGAAAGTGTCGGGGTCGAGGGAGTCCAAACTGATATTAATCCGTCTTAGTCCAGCCTCATACAACATTTCGGCTAAATTGTCAAGTAAATAGCCATTAGTGGTCAAGGCTAAATCGCTAGTAGCAGATAAAGAGGCGATATCGCGCACAATCTCCACTACTTCGGGATGTAAAAGAGGTTCCCCACCAGTAAGGCGAAATTTGCGGAAACCGAGGGGAATAAAGACATTTTTGACTAAAGTAAGAATTTCCTCCCGGGTGAGTAAATCTTGCGGTCGAACATAGGCCAATTCTGCATCTTCAGGCAGACAATACTGACAGCGAAAGTTACAGCGATCGATTAAACTAATCCTGAGATAGTCGATTTGGTTCCTGTTCACGGGGAAATACCGTTATAAAACTTCATGAATTTATCATAACAATTCTGGCTCGATCGATATCTAGACATCGGCTACATCTAGATTTTAGTCTATGATGACAATAGATTTGCGGCTCTTCGTTACTTGGTATGGTTCGATAGGGGGGCATAAATTGACTAAATCCTTATCTGGCAAGAGACTTAATTGATGAGTTCGCTTTAGGTTAAAAACAATTGACAAAAATCGCCAAATGCCTTTCTACATAAGGATTCCATCCCCTATAAACCCAGTCCATTGCATAACACAAACCGAAGAGCCAGATTTGCTCAATGGCAAGGGCAAATAATGATTGGTAAATTTGATAATTTTTCTTGATTGTACTTAAGTAGGTAGGCGTTAAAAGTTGTCAGACACCCCCCTTATTAAGGCTATCCATTAGTCAGATCTTTCTTAACAAAAAGAGAAGAAACTTAAAAAAAGGGGAAACGATTGATAGGTATAGTTTTGAAAGAAGGAATTAAGGTGGAGGTAAGCAAAAAAATGGAGAAATGGGCAGCCCAAGAATTACAATATGCAGACCTAGGGGACACCAGAAGAAAGAAAAGGTTAATCAGTATCGTAGAAAACTTGGCCAGTCAACCTAGTACAAGTGTGCCACAAGCTTCGGGAAATCTAGCCGCAGCGAGTGCCACCTACGACTTTTGGAATTCCCCCTATTTTCACCCCTCAGATATAATTGCCGCCCAAGCTAAAAGTACAGTAG
>NZ_JADEVX010000103.1:0-15750 GCF_015207925.1 Microcystis sp. LEGE 00066
GTCATCGGTTCAGAGATCGCCACTCTCCCCCCCTACTACAATACCGTCTATGTGGGTTCTACTTCCTACATTTACTCGGACGGCATCTATCTTCAACCTAGCGGTAGTTCCTACACGGTGGTGGCCCCGCCAATCGGCGCAATTGTCACCTATATCCCAGACGGCTGCACCACAATTACGGCTGACAATACGCTTTATTACAATTGCAGCGGCATTTACTATCGGCCCCTGTTTGAGAATGGTTCCACGGTTTATCAGGTGGTTCGCTTCTAATCGGTTTCTTCTTCATCAATAATTGCCGATCGATCTAATAATAATAAATCTCGCAGGCGATCGGTATCTAATTCTGTTAACCAATTTTCCCCAGCATCTACGGTTTGTTCCGCTAATTGTTTTTTGCTTTCGATCATCTCATTAATGCGTTCCTCTAGGGTTCCCGTACAGATGAATTTATGCACCTGAACGTTGCGTTTTTGTCCGATGCGGAAAGCGCGATCGGTGGCCTGGTTTTCTACGGCCGGATTCCACCAACGATCGATATGAAAAACGTGATTAGCGCGGGTTAAATTTAATCCTGTTCCCCCCGCTTTCAGGGAGAGAATAAAAATCTTTGGTCCTTGGGGATCATTTTGAAAGCGCTCGATCATTTCTACCCGATCTTTTGCTTTGGTAGAACCGGAGAGAAATAATATTTCCTCGGCTAATTTTTTCTGGAGATGGGTTTGTAGGAGTTTTCCCCACTCGGCAAATTGTGTAAAAATTAAAGCTCGATCGCCTTCTGCTATCACTTCCTCTACCATGGCTTCTAAGCGTAACAATTTCCCCGATCTTTGACTGGTTTCTAAACTATTTTCTTTCAAAAAATGGGCGGGATGATTACAAATTTGTTTTAGTTGCATTAGCAAGGTTAAAATTAATCCATGTTTCTGAATCCCTTGGGTTTCTTCAATTTTCTGGAGGGTTTTCTCGACTAATTGTTGATAAAGTTGTCCCTGTTCTTTCGATAAACCACAAAAAATATTCATTTCCTGTTTTTCTGGTAAATCTTCAATAATAGTTTTATCGGTTTTTAATCTCCGTAAAATAAAAGGACGGACAAGGGAACGTAAATTATGCAGGGATTCTTGATCGCCGTATTTTTCAATGGGAAGGGCAAAACGACGCTGGAAAAAGGCTTGAGTTCCTAAAAAATTGGGATTGAGAAAATCCAAAATTGACCATAATTCCGTCAGGCGATTTTCTACGGGAGTTCCCGTTAAGGCAATGCGAAATCCTGCGGGTATTTTTCGCACTGCTTGGGATTGTTTAGCCGTAGAATTTTTAATATTTTGAGCTTCATCTAAAACTAAACCTTGCCATTGTACTGCTTCCAAAGTGGATAGATCGCGATAGATTAAAGGATAACTGGTAATAACAACTGATTGATTTTTTACCGCTTGAGCAAAAGCTTGACCTTTTAATCTTTTTTCGCCATGATGGACAAAAACAGCCAGGGTGGGAGCGAATTTTCTTAACTCATGTTCCCAGTTATTGACCACAGAAGTGGGAGCAACCACTAACACGGGATTAACTAACATATCCTCTTCTTTTAATGCTAGTAAAAAAGCGATTAATTGCGGGGTTTTTCCTAAACCCATATCATCGGCTAAACAAGCACCTAAACCCCACTTTTCTAGGAAAGCTAACCAACTAACTCCCTTGAGTTGATAGGGACGTAATTCTCCCTGAAATTCCCTAGGTGGGTTGATTAATTGAATCCCTTGATTGTTATTTAAATTATCAATTAATTCCTTTAATGCTCCCTCCGCTTGGAAATTGACTACCGGCAGTTTAGCAATTAGATTATTATCTCCTGAACTCAAGCGCAGGGCATCCTCCACCGAGAGATTAAGGGGAGCGATGGTATTATTTAAAATTGCCTGAGCTGCTTTGACATCCGTAGGTTGTAGGATTAACCATTTGCCCCCCACTTCCACCACTGGCGATTTTTTCTCTAATAACTTATCAAAATCTTTTTTCGATATTTCCTGTTCCCCTACCACTAATTTAAGCTGAAAGTTTAATAAACTGGTTAAACTTAATCTTTCTCCTTTTTTGGGAGTTACACTGGCAGCAATCTTAATTCCTAATCTTTGTTCATTACTACCAGCAGTTAACCCCGTTGGTAAAATTACCCCTAATCCCTGATCTTGCAATTGCCAAGCGATCGAGCGAATAAACTGATAAACTTCGATCGAATCAAGAGAACATTCCTCCGGGTGTCTCTGCTCTAAACTAATTCTAATCGGTTCGTACAATCGCGATGCTAATCCTAATCCTTTTAAGAGAATTTCCTGGGGATTATTGACAACTCTTTGATAACTATGATAACTTTCTTTCCCCTCTAACCAAATCAACTTGGCACTAATGAGAAATTCGGGATCATCTAACGCTTGTAAATAATAGGTTAGTTTCCACGCTGTCCCTAATCTGGGAGGTTGTAAAGATAAACAGACACGGTATTGATTCTCGATTAATTGGCGATTATTGCCATTAACTAAACTTTCTTGGATAGGAAACACCCAGTTATTATAAGCATTTTCTAGACGCTGTAAATTCTTGGCTTCTAAAGCAATCTCATGATGATCACCGCTTAAAGATTGTAGCCAAGTTTTCACCATCAATGAGGGGGAAATATTAACAGTACTATCTATCTTTTGTCGCAAACGAGCATCGACAATATTTTTTAAGCAATCGAGAATAATTGTTTGTGGTTCGCTATTTTCTTGATAGGCAAGACAAACCGGGGGGATGGTTTGGATAAACTTAGCTAAACGAGTGCGATCGATGGTACTATCTAGCAGCGGATACCAGCAACTTTCACCCTGATTTATTCCCGCTAAAAATTTCCCCCTTGCTAATAAATCTAAACTCCAACGGTGCAAATACAGCCAAAATCGTAGATCATTGCCGATAAATTCGGCCTTAGCTAGGGGTAATTTCTCCCATAACTGTATTATCATCCCCGCAGAAAAAGTTAATCCCGATACCTGCCATGGTTGCCAAGACAAGGATTTAGCTGTGGGTTCGAGAATTTGCCCCGACAGCAGCGGTAAAAAATATTTTTTCCTTGGGGGGGAATAACTAGGCAAACTGAGCTTGATTGATTCTGGAGAATAGCGGTCAAGCTGAGGAGAAAATTTCTCGATAAATTGGGCTAATGCCCCAGATTCTAGACAAAAAGGATGATTTTCCTTTGTTTCACTTAATTCCTTCCCTTGCCACTGTTCACCCCAAAGAAAAAAAACACTATCCTGCGAACCAATCAGCCAATTACCGTGTAGAGTAGTCATTATAAAATAGGGAAATTCCTCTAAAAAACTTGCTGTTGAAAAGGTAACAAATCTCGATTTTGTCGCTTCTTCTGACCTTAAGAGCCTCTAATCTCCTATTTTAGTGGACAAGGGCTGATTTCTCAAGCAGAATCTAGTTCAGCGATTAGCCCCGATCGCATGGTTATTATCAGTAATAATAAATAGATTTATTTTTAAACTATGTACAAATCGATCGCCCTAACCCTCCTCCTCAGTCTTCCCCTGAACTTGTCCCTAGTTGGTTATGGGGAAGATTTAAACCATCTACAGCAATTATTATCCACCCGACAATGTCCCCAATGCGATCTGAGCGGTTCGGGGTTAGTGCAATCGAATCTAACTGGGGCAAAATTAAATGGGGCCAATCTCGTCGGTGCTAATCTTAGTCAAGCTAATTTAAGTGGAGCGGATCTGAGTGGTGCTAATTTAACTGGTGCTTCTTTTTTTGGTGCTAATCTGACTGGAGCGAACTTAAGCGGGGCAATCTTGACGGGTGCGGATTTAAGAGGCGCTTATCTCAATAATGCTAACCTTGACAACACCAAACTAGACACTGCATACGTGCAGGGTGCGGTGGGAATTCCCAGTAGTGCCGGTACTCCTGAACTATTCTACGGTCTAGGGATGGTGGAAGGAAAACAGGGACGCACCAGCACGGCTATAGAAAATTTTAATAAGGCCTTGACAATTAACTCGGAATATGCTCCAGCTTATCTGGCCCGGGCCATGGCTCACTATCGTCTGGGACAAAATGCTCTAGCGGCCCAGGACGCTCAAATGGCTTCGACTCTCTTTGAACGACAAGGTAATACCCCCGGTTACGAAGCGGCAGAGAATTTTATTAAAGGCATGGAAATCGCCCTAAAACCGCGAGAACAAGGTGGTGGCAACGCTCAATTAGACCAAATGGTGCAGGGGATTGGTTCTCTGCTCCTACAGTTTGTTTTACCCGCTTTGGGACTGTTTTAATCCTCGTCCGCTGGCTCTTCTAAATGTTCCGAGACCGCGTAATAAAGGTCAAGAACATGATGATCGGCAAGACGATAAAAGACTCTCCGTCCCTGTTTTTGGTATTTAACTAATCTTAAGGCTCTTAGGGTTCTTAACTGGTGCGATACGGCCGATTCACTCATCCCTAAGTCGTCGGCTAAGTCACAAACACATAATTCTTGTTTGGCTAAAAGCGACAGAATTCTGAGGCGGTTGGCATCCCCCAAAAGGCTGAAAAATTCGGCCATTTTTTGGGCTTTTTCGATTTCTAATCCCTGCAAGTGCTGGAATTTCGCCTCTTGGTGATGGGATTCCCCACAAACCGGTGCTATTTTCTCTAGGGCCATATTTTTTCCTGATCGGTTATTAAGGGAAAGTTGAGAAAGGGAGGTATCGATCAAATCTTCCATGCCGATACTTGTCCCCTTCTCCCCAATAACTAAATTTAAACGCAACCACAGCCCTGGTGTCCACAGCCTTTCTCGTTCTCGTTAACGTGACCATTGGCACAAGCTTGGGAACAGTAGTATTGATCGTTTTCTTTGATGGCATCGGCGATCAATACTACACACAAACAGGGTTTACAAGCACATTTCATCATGGTGACAGCGATCATGGTTACTACCTCTGAACTTCTTTACTGACTTTAGTATAACATCTGAACAGATGTTCATGGATTGAATAAAGTTAAATTTTTCTAAAACTCAGACAGGAAAGTTAGGGCAGTTATCTCAAGGGTGAGGTGGGAAGTTCTCCTTGATGTTTTTAGACGCAGAACGGCCTACCAACGATCGCCAGCATCGTAAATTGTTAAACGTCCGACTCCTAGAGCTAATCCGGGAGAATTGTCTCCGGGGGGATAAGCAGTAATTCCAAACTGATAGACACCACCATAATCGGGATTTCGTACTGGTTTCAGACCGATGGAAACGGTATTACCGGGGGGGACAGGAGGATCAAAAATGACCGTAATCGTCTGAGTATTGGGGTCAAAAGTAGTGGATTTTAGGGTTAATTTTTCGCCTCGCTGATTGCGATCGCCAAGAAAAGCAAAAGTTTGATCAACAAGAAAAGCAATAGTTTGAATATTAGGCTGCTGTTGTATAGTTACTTTGCCCAAAGGCGCACCGAGAGACGGCGGCAGGGCGATGGTAAGATAGTATTTTGCTCCCCAAGCACGCACGGATTGGAAAGTAGCGAAGAAATTAACCAGAGTGGGAGAACTCTCAAAAAATACTCTGCCATCGGGAAATTGTCCTGCGAGAGACACAGAAGCATCAAAAGCGAGTATAGCAATCAAAGCGAGTTTAGATAGACTTTCAGTCTGTTTTAAAGGCAAAAAGGGAATCTTCAAGGTAAAAGCTACTATAAAATATTGATTGTCAAGGAGAATTATAGCAAATTCACTTAACCCTCAGCCGCTGCCATTATCAGTGATCAGTTATCAGTGATCAGTTATCAGTTGTTTTCTCCCCACTCTCCCACCCCCAATACTTAACCCCCAACTTGCAATGTATCTCGAACACCTGCACCTTCACAGTTTTAGAAATTATGCCGAACAGTTGCTAAAATTCGAGTCCAAAAAAACAATATTATTGGGCAATAATGCTCAGGGAAAATCCAATTTACTAGAAGCGATCGAACTTTTGGCCACTCTCAAGAGCCATCGAGTCAGCAAGGATCGGGATCTAGTGCTAGAATCGGACTCGGAGGCGAGAATTTTTGCTAGGGTTAATCGTCTTTATGGAGCATCAGAATTAAGTTTAATTCTCCGTTCTTCCGGTCGTCGCACCGTGATCCGTGACCGTCAACCCCTGCGCCGTCATCTCGATTTTTTGGGCGTGATTAATGCGGTACAATTTTCTAGTCTCGATCTGGATTTAGTGCGCGGTGGTCCAGAAGCTCGCCGAGATTGGTTAGATACTTTATTAATTCAATTAGAACCCCTATACGTTCATATTTTACAGCAATATAATCAGGTTTTACGACAAAGGAACGCTCTTTTAAAAGAGATTCGTAAACAGGAATTAGAGGGAAAAGTTTATGGGGATTTATCCCAACTAAAACTCTGGGATTTACAATTAGCAGAAACTGGTTCAAGAGTTACGAGAAGAAGGGCGCGAGTCCTGCAAAGATTAATTCCTTTAGCTCAAAAATGGCACGAAAGTATTAGCGGAAAAACTGAATATCTAGAATTACAATATATTCCCAATGTGCCTTGGGTAGAAGATGATGTCAATGGGGTACAAACGGCTTTTTTAGATAAAATTGAAACCCGTCGTTTGGCCGAGAAACAGCTAGGGACATCGGTAGTCGGTCCCCACCGGGATGAAGTGGATTTTTTAATTAACCAAAACCCCGCTAAATCCTACGGTTCCCAAGGACAACAAAGAACCTTAGTTTTAGCCTTGAAATTAGCAGAATTACAGTTACTAGAGCAGATTATCGGGGAACCTCCCCTACTACTCCTCGATGATGTTTTAGCGGAATTAGATATCGAACGACAAAATCAATTATTAGATGCGATCGAAGACCGTTTTCAAACCTTAATTACCACCACTCATCTCAGTTCTTTTGAGTCTCGCTGGTTGCAATCTTCCCAGATATTTTCTGTCAAAAAGGGACATATTTTTTATTAGTCTATAGCCTCTCTTTGTTTGTCTCTTTGCTAACGATATACACCCATAATTTTATCCCCCCTTGATAAGGGTAGGGCTATTTCATTCTCAAGAAAAAAGGAGAAATAAGGCGAGAAACGAAATTTTAGCGACCTAAAGACAATAATTGGGAGATGCTGTGCTGATTGTGGTCAATTCCCTTTGTTAAAGAATCATAACCCTCTAACCTGTACAAGGTTAAAACCGGGAGCATCTCACCTTTGTAACCCCTAAATCAGGTTTTATGTCAAGCTATTTTGAAAGCCTTGCTAGAAACCAGTTTTAGGGACAAGTATAATTACTCACTTGCATAAATGAGATGCTCCCAAGAAATAAGAAATCGGCGCTCGGCAAGGGTTAGTATGAAAATGGGATCACTTATTTAGATTTCAGATGGTATATGGTAAAATTTGCATAATTCAGTAAGATTAGTATTATCCTATATTATTTCAACTCAACTTCCTATGAGTAACAAATCTACGATTAAATTGCTGATCGCTTTTAACGATCCTAACCTGGAGCCTGAAGAACGCGACGAACAGGCCCAAGTATTACTAACAGAACTAGAACAGGCAGATGAAGTTGAATCGGTTAAACGTATTTTTGATCCCAATCCCCCTGAAGGTAATAAGTCGTTGGGCGGTTTTTTGGGAGGAATCTTAATGGCCGAAGTTAACCTCGCTAATGGGAAAAAGTTGTTAGGGTTTCTGGGCGATCGCCTGGGAGGTAAACCGATAGAATTGTCGGTAGAGGCCAATGGTCGCAAGTTGACGGTTAAAGCTCACAGTCGAGAAGAATTGGAAATGGCTATTAAAGCGGCTCAAGACTTTATCTCAGGTTAAAGAAGGTATTATGGCAAAAATTGCTTTGTTAATTGGTGTGAGCGAGTATTCCGAAGGATTGCGCCCAATTTCTAGTGCCATTCTAGACGTTGAAGCAATGCGCCGAGTATTAGAGCATCCAGACATGGGAGCCTTTGATCAGGTTACAGTTTTGCCTAACCCAGACAAAGGGAGCATGGAAAAAGCAGTTGACGATTTATTTGCTGATCGACAGAAAGATGATTTGGTGCTTTTATATTTTTCTGGGCATGGACTTAAAGCTCAAAATGCTAGATTTTTTCTAAGTACAAGAGAAACTGGGCGTGATCAGAATGGAGATTTTCGTCGTGCAACAGCTTTAGCGGCAAGTAAACTTCAAGAGTACATCACAGATAGTCGTTCCCAAAGGCAGATAATTATTCTCGACTGCTGTTTTAGCGGAGCATTAGTTCTGGGAATGCCAATCAAAGGGGAATTTAACATTCAAGAGGAATTAGGAGGTAAAGGAAGGGCGATTTTAACCTCTTCTAGTCCAATTGAATATTCTTTTGAGTCGGAAGATAACGATTTGTCCATCTATACAAAATATCTAGTTGAAGGAATTGAAACTGGTGCAGCAGATCAGGATGGTGATCAATTAATTTCTGTTAATGAATTGCATGAGTATGCCAGCGAACGAGTAAAGGAAGCTGCCCCGGCAATGACTCCCAAATTTTATCTTTTTCTTGAAGGAGAGGATACTATTTATTTAGCCAAATCTCCTCTTGCTGCTAATGATCCTAAATTTAAGTATCGTAAAATAGTTGAGGATATTAATGAACTACCCCGCCGCAAGCGGACGGGGTATCAGAATCAAAATAGACTCAATTGTAGATTTTGGTGTAGCTGCAGGTATTCTTTATCTTGTTCTTTTACATATCTCGCTATCATACCTTCATCCCCATGCTTTCCTACCGTACTTGCGTAATATCCATCACTCCAAAACTCTCCTCCCCACAACTGCTTTTTCACTTGAGGACACTTTTTGAAAATTTCTCTCGCCGTTATACTTTTAATCATTGTCACTATCCTTGTCACACTATAGGTCGGTACTGATTGCACCAGAAAATGCACATGATCTTTATCCACTCCAATTTCTACAAACTTTATCTCGTATCGTTTTTCCATCTCTAGACAGACTTCTTTCAACAAGCTATCTACCTGTTCGTCGAAAACGGCTTTACGATATTTGGCTGGGAACACTAAATGATATAGCAAAACACTTACATTATGGCTCTTATGGATGTATTCACTCATTTTTCTATTGTACGCCGCGAGCGGCGGGGAATTAGACCCGAAGAGATTAAAAAGTGGAATGATGAGGATATTAAAGATTATTGTTTTAAGGAGGAAGACTTTTCTGCTGCAGATAGGGCAGTTTTGGATGCAACAATAGATCAATTAAATCTCTCACCAGATGAAGCCAGAACGATTGAAACAGAAGTTCTTAACCCACTGCTACTGCGACGAGACAATATTAAGAAATATAGGAATGCGTTTCGGAAAATAATAGCTGCTGCTAATCATACTCCATTGAAAAACAAAGATAAAGAGAGTTTAAAGAAACTGCAAATTATCTATGGACTCAGGGATGAGGATATTCAGGTGATTGAAGAAGAAGTGCAAAATGAGGTTTATCCCATTACTCCGACGATTCCACCAATCACTTCGCCTTCTGCAAAAATCGCCCAAATTTTGCATTCTATAAAAACTTTAAAGCCCCAAAATTTCAAATTAAATCTGCCAGTTAGCATAGGAATAGCATCAATAGCAGTTGTAAGTTTATTTGCCATTTATCGCCCTGATAATTGTCCAAAACAAAAGGGAGACTTTATTAGTGAAGGAGAAGAAGTTCTTAATTACTCTCAATTGTTTAACAAGGAGAAAGGTACAGAATATTTTGCACAGTGTGATTATCAAAAAGCCCTGTTAAGATTTAAGGACGCATGGCAACAGGATAGGCTAGATCCAGAAACGTTAATTTACTTAAATAATGCTTTACTAGAAGCCAATAAAATGCCATATTACACCATTGCTGTTGCTGTTAGTATTCCTCGCAAAAATCAAAATAGCTCTAATGATGATGATGGTGATAGTCGAGCAAAAGAAATGTTACGAGGAGTAGCACAATTACAAACAAAAATTAATCTAGGACTTTTAAATGACAATGATCCATTCCTCAAGTATTTTCCAGATCAAGATTTTATCAACAAAAAAGCGATTAATGGTAAGGGATTAAAAGTTGTCATTACTAATGATGAAAATGACGAATTACTAGCCCAAAAGACAGCATCATCTCTTTCCCATCGTCCTGAAATTTTAGGGGTTGTTGGTCACTATACCAGTGAAATGACTGTGGCAACGGTGGATATTTATAAGGAAAATGATTTAGTTTTGATTTCTCCCGGATCAACGACTAGCGAGCTTACTAAATACCCCAGAAAAAATTTCCTGCGAACTGTTTTTTCCGTCGAGCAACAATCTCCTGTCATTGCAAAATTTTTACAAGAAAAGTCTATTAAAAAAGTGGTGGGATTTTATAGTGAAGGAAGTCCATTTAGTGAATCTCTTTTTAATAGTTTTAAAACTATTTTTACAGTCCCTCCATTCTCTGGAACTGTAGTAAAATTATATGAATTTGATCTGGGAAATAATTTTAAGGCAGAAGAAGCCATCCAAGAGTTACGACAAACAGAAGCAAAAATAACAGAAACAATAGGGCTTGTACTATTCCCAAAAGCAATTGGCAATGCTCAAGGCGATGCAATTAGACTTATAAAACTTAATAATAGTCAAAATTGGGTTATCGGATCATGGGGACTTCGTAGTCCTCGTACCTTAAAACAAATTGACAACCTACAACCTTTTCAAAAGTTTGTTATTACGGTTCCTTGGGATTCTTTGACCAGTCCTAACCAGGATTTTCTTAAGGATGCCAAAATTTTATGGACTACAACTTCTGTTAATGCAATAACAGCCCTATCCTATGATGCAACGCTTGCTCTAACAAAAGCTCTAGAAAAGGAAAATAATCCCACACGAATTAATATCCTTGAACAATTAAAGTCTCCTGATTTTCTTGTCACTAAAGGTGCAACTGGGACAATTCAATTCGATGAAAATGGCGATCGCAAGAAACTTGATGGGAAGGGCGATCCCCAAAATCCCCCCGTAGAATTTGTTCACATTGTGGAGTGTCGGACAGACAAGTTAGATTTTGCTTTTGTCCCAATCAAGTATCCTACTGCTAAAGATGCTGGTTTATCCTGTTTAAACTCACCTAAAAAGCCTAGTCCCTAGCTAATCAGGGTTGGCTGAAAAAGTCTGGGTGGTGATTCGGTATACTTTAGACGTTCATAATCTGAGATTTATTAAACTTCTGAAATCGTAGAGTCAGCAAGGAATCCAGTTCTTTTTTATGTTTCAGATGGGCATCATTCAGACATTCATAAATAGCTGAAGAAAAGTCAGAAAAGTTTTCATAATATTTACCATATAAACAT
The DNA here is from genome assembly GCF_015207925.1 of Microcystis sp. LEGE 00066. Classification (NCBI taxonomy): domain Bacteria; kingdom Bacillati; phylum Cyanobacteriota; class Cyanophyceae; order Chroococcales; family Microcystaceae; genus Microcystis; species Microcystis sp. LEGE 00066. The sequence continues at coordinate 11,364 of NZ_JADEVX010000103.1, forward strand.
TTCTTTTTGACAAATTTCCACAGCCTTTCAATTAAATTTAGATTAGGTGAATAAGACGGCAGATAGAGTAGCTCTATTGACAAAGAAAGAGCCAATTCTTCAACAATTTTACATTTCTGATAGCGGGCATTATCTAAGACTAGAGTGATGGGAATCATTAGTCCTAAAGCAGCTATTTTTTCAAGAAGTTCACAGACTTGAGTTGCTGTAATATAAGTGTCATATGTTACCAGAATAACTTCATGAGTTATTGCATTTAATGCTCCTAAAACATTAAAGCGTTTACGCCCGCTCGGTGACTTAACAAAAAGTCTCTCAAAACACCAAACAAAACCGAGAAATGCTCCCATGACGAAGTGAGCGGCATCAACAAAAAAAACAGCCCTTTTTCCTTCTTTAGCCTCATTTAGTCTGGGTTCTAGCTTTTTTTCTTTGTAGTCTTCTTGTTCATCTGGGTCAGCTTTAGAAGGAAGAGAACCTATTTTTAAACATTTCATTCCCAAGGATTTTAAGAATTTCCTCACTTGGGTAGGACTTCGTTTTATCCCTGTCAATTCTTCTATTCTATATACAGCTTCATTTATTGTGGCTGGTGGATTTTTCTCGAAATATTTTTTGAGCGTTTCTCTTTGAGACTCTAATTCACTTTTAGGGCGATAGAAGTTGATTTCTTTTAATTTTTCTATTCCGCCCTCTTGATAATCTCGAAGATAGGTTAATAAGGTATTTGTCGAGATTCCTGCTAACTGACAAATTTTTTTGTGCGGTATCTTTTGGCTTTTTAACCCACATTCCGCACCCTAGTCGTTGAAATCAAAAGTTGCTCTAGCCCTTGTATAGTAAGACTTTTAGCGATTACTAAGAATTATGAAGTGTCACACTCTAGTCAGCGATCGCCAGCTTAATGAGAGTTTATCTCAATAATTTGGTATCAGAGCTATCAGATTTTTAGGGCTAATTGTGCATCTGCTAGACAAACAAATTAGCCTGTAATTCAGAGCCAGCAATCGTTTTGACGATTTGGATAAAATTTTCAATGTGACACTTTAGGGTGCGGAATGTGGGTTTTAACCAGAGAACTTCCATCTTCAGTTGAACCCGGGGATGAGGATGATGAAATCTTTCATAATACAGTGAGTTCTTTTCTTCTTCCGTGAATTCTAGGTTAATCATGTTTTTAATGAGTGCTTTGCTTCTAATTATGACTCTTGAACTATATTATTGTCTTTGAGTAAAAATGCAAGTTATAACCGTGCAAAGTATAGGTCGCGTAGTTTCTCCCAAAGTTTTGTAATCTGTTGTTCTCTGCCAAAATATTGATCCGCATTGGTTTCTTGAAAAGGTAATAGTCCTTGATAAGGATTAGAAGCCAAGTTCTCTATTTGAGAAGGAGTTGCTTGAGACGAAACGGTCGTCCGGGCTACTTGATTTTGATAGATGACGACCTGATTTCCATCCCCTGAAATGAGAGTACAACCAATGGCATTTTGATCGATACTAATACTTCGATTCTCAGATGAAGCCATAGAAAAAGGGAATTAAGGTTACAAAATTGCCGTTAAGCCGACTTTAGCAAGAATAGGCAACCAATTCTCGCCCAGCCAACTGACAGCATTAGTGATATGGGGTTTGAGTTTTTCCACCGCTACAGCAAAGCCATTGGCTTTTTCTGCGTATTTAACTGCTCGCTCTAAAGCTTGACCGATTTCATCTTTGTCAGGTTGGGGCTTTTTCAGTTCATCCTCTGCCTCCGAGAGAGCATTATCAATTTTTTTGCGATCGCTACTATCGAGTTGACTTAATGCGTCTCGAATGGCGGTTAAAGTTGCTTGAATATCGACACTCTGGGGATCAGGCAGTGGCACAGATTGGAAGTCCAAAGAGGCTTGATTGCTGTCCCCTGTCTAGATAATTGCTCCGATAGCATTGCCGCCAATAGATACAGAGCGGTTTTGACTTGATGGTTGTGAGTCTGCCATTTATCTCTCTCCTTATTAAGAATTATTTAGAAAATAGGCAAAATCTTGATGAAAATTAATCAACAGAGGTTTCAGGGTTATACCATTTTTCTTTATTTGCGTCACAACGAATGCAGGCTTGGCAAGCATTCGAGCGTGGATGTCTGTCATGGATTTAGAAATTTGGTATTAGTCTATAGTTTACCATAGTTAGTCTTCTACTATTAACACGAAACTTTCACTATGCAAAGGGCTACCCTGTATCTATCGTCTCTGCTCGGTCTTGTCTCATGGGGGATCGCCTCACTTGCTGTCATGGTTATGGCGGCTGAGGACATTCTTCTAGAACCGATTGAGCAATCAGGTAATTGTACCATCGTGATGAAAAACAATACATCAAAGCCCCTCTTAAATATTCCTGATATTGGGCAAATCAAACAAACCTGCGGACAAATTGCTAATAGCCTGCAAGCAGAGATGAACAAAGGAAATCTCGAAAAGTTAATCTTAATTGCAGATACCATTGGTCGCCGTTGGAAAGTTTGTATGGTGAGAAGTTCTGATGAAGGATGTACAAAAAATAATGTTCTTTTAGATTTTCCGAGAGCCGCCGAAAGTAATCCTCAACAATTCCTCAGTAGTATTTTAGCAATTAAAACTAAAATTTTCTTGACTGGAACAGAAGGACAGCAAACACCACGAAGACCTTATAGTAAATTCGGTAGTGCTGTTAATCGCTCATCTCGCTAACTAATTAATATCAGAAATGTCTAAGCAATTTTGGAAAAATACCGCTCTATCTTTAGCAACTGTTCTAGTTGTCTATCTTTCTTTGATTGGGGTCAGTATTGGGACTGATCTAAATCGTTTAAACTATCACTTTGAAGACGATCATCAAATTCCTGATAATTATTTGGCTCAAGTAACCAGTGTATCTCAACTAACAGATGTTGATCCAACTTCCCCCTACTATGAAGCTCTTCGTTCTATAGTGGAAAGGTATGGTTGTGATGTTGGTTTCCCAGATGGAACCTATAGGGCTAATCGTACAATTGTCCGAGCAGAGGTGGTTATAACTACCAGTGCTTGTACTAGTGTAATGGAGAGGGTTATTGAAGAAAGTGAAGCTGTTCTTAAAGAGGATGTTAACAAATTAAATAGATTATTATTTGAAATCACTGAATTCTTGACTTCAAAAAAAGGAGATAAGATCAATGTCTAAGACAGTATGGAAATTTTTATCATTGTTTTTAATCTGTTTATTGACTGGTGTATTTGTTTTATTTGGTGTTCCTTTTACTCATCAGAATTTACTGGCTCAAAGTGGCAAAAAATTGACTTGTGGTCAGTCTTCAGATTGGTCGTATTATGCTTTTAAATCTATGGTTGAGCGTTATGGAGTTGATCCAGAATTTGTCTGTGGAGAAGGATCATTTCAAAGTAATAATCCAGATGTTCGAGCCGATATCGCTGAGTGGATAGCTATTGGATTAAAACATAATGAAAAAAGTCTTCAGGATGAGATGCAAGTCTTATCTCAAGATATAGAAAGGTTACAGCGACTATATCAGGAAATAGATCAGAAATTAGATCAGGAAATAGATTAGATCAGGAAATAGATCTAGTAAGAGGTTTGTGATAAATAATCTATCATATCAACAAGGAGTTAAAACAGTGAAATTTAAATTTAATATTCTTACCTGGGTTGTAATTATTTGTTTTTTAGCTTTAATCGTCAATAAAGTACTTTTTCAAGAATCTAATTCATTTCAAGAATCTAATTCATACGAAAAGATAGATAATATCGCTCGCGGTACAACAGTTTTGATTGGCAAAAACCTAGAACCAAGGCAAGTAGAAAATGCCGAAGAAGATGAACTATCGGGTTCAGGTGTGATTATTCATCGTGATTGCAATACTAAAGGAGCTATGGCAGGAGGTAGTGGTATCGATGCAAAAACAAAATTTTGCGAGTATTATGTGTTAACGAATGCTCATGTCATCCCCACAACAAATGCTGATTATGGAATTCGCACGGCTGATGGACAAGTTTATGGAGAAGAAATTAATCCGACAATATTAGGTAAAAAATATGCTTATAATCGCCAAATTTATCGCTACGAAGACAGGGGATATGATTTAGCTATCTTGTCTTTTATTAGTGATATTCACTATCCTATTGCAGCCTTCGGCGATCCCAATAATAGGCCAATTCAAGTCTGAATTGCATCACTGTCTGATCTACCTTTATAGAATACCTCATTCGGGGTACGATAGTCAAGACATTTTCGAGGACGATTGTTATACTTTGCACGGTTATAACTTGCATTTTTTACTCAAAGACAATAATATAGTTCAAGAGTCATAATTAGAAGCAAAGCACTCATTAAAAACATGATTAACCTAGAATTCACGGAAGAAGAAAAGAA
>NZ_JADEVX010000319.1:0-2458 GCF_015207925.1 Microcystis sp. LEGE 00066
ATTTCCCCACACCCCACACCCTACACCCTACACCCTACACCCTACACCCCACTTCTCACTTATCCTGATACCCCATCCCGTTAGCGGCTGCATAACGATTCATAAAGCGCAGAAAACGCTCCCAGTGTTCATCGGTGATTTCAAAACCACATTCTACCCGTTGAATTTCATCCCCTTCATCTCCTCCAAAAATAAATTTAGTCGAGTTGGGGATAACTGTAATCACTCCTTCCTCATCGGTGAGACGGAGATCACCGTAGGTACGAGTGGTGAAACTTTGGAAACGTTCGATCGCTTTCAGGGTTTTAAAAGTCATCAGGACATTGCGAATCCCGGTATTTTTATTTTTGCGGAGACTAACACCGCTTAATTCTTCTGATAAACCGACAAAAAACTCGATCGTGGGAGTGGTCATAGGTGTGGGTATAAAATTTTAGTTATTGATTTTCTCTTAATTACTTTTGAAGGGAAAAAGTAGTTCATGATTACTAATAAAGTAACCATGAACCGAAAAACAAGCTATTCCGCTTCTCCACCTTGGATTTTGAGGAGGAGAAAACCCCAAGCTAATCCGACGAGGACGAGAACGATCGCCACGATCGGCCCATTAAATAACATACTTTCTGCGGTCATGGTGATTGCTCCTGAGCCTACAATAATCGATCATATGGATAAGTGGTATTTTAACCTACGAAGGCGATCGACTGCTGCCGGACTAGGGCAAAATTGAAGGAGAAAATCGGCCAATAACTCTGAGAACTTTTTTAGTATATATGTTCTAGCAATCCGCTAGGAGGCTCTCTTGGATTTGGTGGGTAAAATGTATTCTAAGATATATTCCTCCTAGCGAGGGGCTAGACTAACCACAAAGACACAAAGAACACAAAGATTGATCGATTCTATGTAAGTTAAACTTATCACACAGAACCTAGAAGAGCCGCCAGGAAAGATGCTCACCCCCAGGCTAGATGTTTTTAATACTATCTTTATATTTTTTGTCGCCACTTTGTGTTACCGTCTTATCTGCTTAATTTTTCACTTATACTAGGAAAATTAAGTATTGATAACTATTGATGATGACTGGTAAAAAATCATTTATGCTCAAGATCAAGTTAATACTATTTTTAGGTTTGTTGCTGCTGAGTTGTCAATCGACTAATCTCAATGGTAATAATAGTTCGATGGCTCAGATTACGACTGAGAATCAAGGGCAAATATTACCGATCACGGCCAAAGCAGATATTAATGGTGAGATAATTGAGTTAGAAGTGGCTCAAACCCCAGAACAACAGGCCAAGGGTTTAATGTATCGCTTGTCTTTGGAGAAGAATCGCGGTATGCTATTTCCCTTTGCACAACCTCTGATGGCCAGGTTTTGGATGAAAAATGTCTCGATTCCTCTAGACATGATTTTTCTAAAAGATGGTATAGTGAAAGCAGTTTTGCTCAATGTCCCTCCTTGTGCTGTGGATCCTTGTCCTGTCTATGGGCCAAACACCATGGTTAATCAAGTGATCGAACTAGCTGGGGGTCGAGCGAAAGAATTAGGAGTGAAAGAAGGAGATAAAATTAAGATTGAGTCTATCTCAAGACCTTAATTTTTGAAAATGGGGTTAACTTTCTTATAAAAAGTGTCCCTTGTCTGGAAATATAAGTATGGCTTTTAGAAGCTATTACGCACTTATACTGTTTAAGATATAACCATATCGATTAAGATTTTTATAGTCTATCAAGTCATAGATTGAATAATCTTGACTCTTGCTATAGATTAAACAGAGACAAAGTTCTGCTAGACCTAACGGGACTATCTTAAGAGAGCCAGCGATTTTTAGGAAAGCACTCTCTATCATCGAGATAGCTTAGATACAGAAAAAACGGTCGCAAGACTAACCGTCCTTGAAACCGATCAGGTGGTGTTTTGTTGAAATTACGAGATATACTATTGAGGAAAAAGTCCCCCTATGTCCACGATTGCCTATTCCCAATTCCGACAATTTCTACAAGAGGAATTGTCCCTTCCCCAAGAATCGATCGCTATGGCCGAGCGATCGATCCAATCTGATAAAATTCATTTACCGATGATTCTCTGGCAGTACGGTTTAGTGACTTTAGAACAATTAGATAAAATTTATGATTTTCTCGAAGAGGTGGTCTAATCTTACTATTGGTAACTATTGACAAGGAGAATAATTGCCATGGCTGCGCATAGTTTCTGGCACAATTTGAAAATTCCCATCTTAAAAACTACCAATCATCACTTGAGAAGTGGGTTTAAATAACCCACTTTTTTAATAGCTATACAATTGAGAATTATCGATTAACTGTTCAGTCCATGAAACCCCATGACCAATTTGCCAAAAATTACCTTGAACAATTACTTTCTCCCCTGGGAATCGTCGAAATCAGCAAAGAAGTCAGCGACGAAACTCGACAGATAGATTTATTTTTTTCCCCCAAT
>NZ_JADEVX010000104.1:0-15690 GCF_015207925.1 Microcystis sp. LEGE 00066
AGATGGAATACACTAAAAGTATAAGGTTATCAATTTTGCTATTTTTCAAGTTGCATACTAGGCGACACAATCGCAATTATCCCTCTCATTAGAAATTGGACGGTTTGCCCTGTGGTTTCATCACTTCCCAAGCCCAATGACTCTTTAACAACGGTTCCCCAGCGTTGTTCTGGGGCTTATGCCTTGATGGACAGTCTCAAACGTCATGGTGTTAAGCACATCTTCGGTTATCCCGGAGGTGCGATCCTGCCCATCTATGACGAACTCTACCGCTTTGAAGAGCGGGGAGAATTACAACATATTTTAGTGCGCCACGAACAAGCGGCCGCCCACGCCGCCGATGCCTACGCTAGGGCCACCGGCAAAGTCGGGGTCTGTTTCGGTACTTCCGGCCCCGGGGCGACCAATTTGGTGACAGGCATCGCTAACGCACACATGGACTCCATCCCGATGGTAATTATCACCGGTCAGGTCAGCCGGGCGGCCATCGGTTCCGATGCTTTCCAAGAAACCGATATTTATGGTATTACTCTCCCGATTGTTAAACATTCCTATGTGGCTAGAAATGCCCGGGAAGTAGCGAGAATCGTCGCTGAAGCCTTCCACATCGCCAGTACAGGACGACCGGGACCGGTTTTAGTCGATATTCCCAAAGATGTCGGTTTAGAACTATGCGATTATATCCCCGTCGAACCGGGAGATGTGAAACTAACCGGTTATCGTCCCACGGTTAAGGGTAATCGCCGTCAAATCGAGGCCGCTTTGCACCTCTTGGAAACCGCCGAAAAACCTTTACTGTACGTTGGCGGAGGTGCGATCGCAGCTAATGCCCACGCCCAAATTGCCGAGTTTGCCGAGCGTTTTCAGTTACCCGTTACCACCACGTTAATGGGGATCGGTGCTTTTGATGAACATCATCCCCTCTCGGTGGGAATGTTAGGAATGCACGGCACTGCCTACGCTAATTTTGCCGTGACCGGGTGTGATTTATTAATTGCCGTCGGCGCTCGTTTTGATGACCGAGTAACGGGGAAATTGGACGAATTCGCCTCGAAAGCTAAGGTAATCCATGTGGATATTGACCCTGCCGAAGTGGGCAAAAATCGCGCCCCTGACGTGCCGATTGTCGGGGATGTGCGGGTAGTTTTAGAACAAATACTCCACAAAGCCAGAGAATTTGATTATCCCACTAATTGCGATCGCACCCAAGCTTGGTTAGCCCAGATCGAGCGCTGGCGCCAAGATTATCCCCTGCAAGTCCCCCTACCGGAAGGCAGACTTTCCCCCCAAGAAGTAATCGTTGAGGTGGGCCGTCAAGCACCCCACGCCTACTATACCACCGATGTGGGCCAGCATCAGATGTGGGCGGCCCAATTCCTCAAAAATGGCCCCCGACGTTGGATTTCTAGCGCGGGATTGGGGACGATGGGTTTCGGTTTACCTGCTGCGATGGGGGTAAAGGTGGCTATTCCCGATGAGGAGGTCATCTGTATTAGTGGTGATTCCAGTTTCCAAATGAATCTACAGGAATTGGCCACCCTAACCCAATTTAATATTCATGCCAAGACGATTATTATTAATAATGGTTGGCAGGGTATGGTACGTCAATGGCAAGAAGCTTTCTATGGGGAACGTTATTCTAATTCCAATATGGAAGCGGGAATGCCAAATGTGGAACTGTTAGCCCAAGCTTACGGCATTAAAGGGATTACTATTCGCCATCGAGAGGAATTAGCCGCAAAAATTGCCGAAATGTTAGCCCATGATGGTCCAGTTTTGGTCAATGCGATCGTGACTAAAGACGAAAATTGTTATCCCATGGTTGCCCCCGGCCAAAGTAATGCCCGTATGATTGGTTTACCGAAAATTGTCACCGGGGGTTGTGAAATGCACAATTGTCCCAGTTGTGGCGCTGTTAACAGTTGGAATAATAAATTCTGTCCTGAATGTGGGGCGAAATTGTAACCAAAAATTGTTAGTTAATTAACCAGCCTCCGTTAAGTATAACGGAGGTTTTTGGCTTTTTCTCTACTATGTGAACATCATAAGTAGGTAGGCGTTAAAAATTATCAGATGCCCCCCTTATTAAGGGGGGATTGGCACCCCCCTTATCAAGGGGGGCAGGGGGGATCGAACCTAAAATCCATTTTTAATTTAATTATAACCAGCTACTTAGAAATTTTCAAACAGAAGCAATGGCAGCCCTAGAAAAGGCTTGAGAAAAAGAAGCGGAAAACTCGATCGCCACCGTGATTAAATTAGCCATATCTCAGTGACAACGGCAAGAGGCTGACATCAACACCATGGACGACAATTAAGAATGACAACCTAAAATCTTTTCGCTAATTTTGCCATAGACTGCACCCTTTGCTTCTAAAATGGGCTATTGCGGCTAGATACCAATATTGGTCTAGCATTTGCCCGTAGACTGAAAAAAGCACGTTATAAAGATTATGGCCAAAGTTCTGGTATCCGATTCGATCGATCCGGTAGGAGTAGAAATTCTGTCACAGGTTGCCCAAGTGGACGTGAAAACAGGACTATCCGCCGAGGAAATCATTCAAATTATCCCCGAATACGACGCGCTGATGCTCCGTTCCAGTACCCGCGTCACCAAAGAAATCGTCGAAGCGGGCAGCAAACTGCAAATTATCGGCCGCGCGGGGGTAGGAGTCGATAATATCGATGTTCCCGCGGCCACTCGTCAGGGGATTATTGTTGTTAACTCTCCCGAAGGTAACACGATCGCCGCTGCCGAACACGCCTTGGCCATGATGTTATCCCTTTCCCGTCACATTCCCGATGCCAATCAGTCGGTAAAAGCGAATAAATGGGAAAGAAATCGCTTTATCGGCACAGAAGTTTATAAAAAGAACCTAGGAGTCGTCGGTTTAGGGAAAATTGGTTCCCACGTCGCCGCCGTTGCTAGATCCCTAGGCATGAAAATTCTCGCCTACGATCCCTTTATTTCCAAAGAACGCGCCGATCAACTCGGTTGCACCTTGGTGGATCTAGAATTACTCTTTGCTGAGTCCGATTTTATCACCCTCCACGTCCCGAAAACTCCCGAAACCCAGCATCTCATCGGTCGGGAAACCATCGCTAAGATGAAACCTACGGTCCGCATCATTAACTGTTCCAGAGGCGGCATTATCGACGAGTTGGCTTTAATTGAAGCCCTCGAATCCGGTAGAATCGCCGGGGCAGCCTTGGATGTATTTGAACAGGAACCTTTAGGCGAATCTAGATTAAGAGAATTATCTAACGTCATCCTCACTCCCCACCTAGGTGCATCGACTACGGAAGCACAGGTGGGTGTAGCTGTTGATGTGGCCGAACAAATTCGCGATGTCCTCCTCGGTTTGCCAGCGCGTTCGGCCGTTAATATCCCCGGACTAACTCCCGATGTTATGGAAAAACTGCGCCCTTACCTGCAATTAGCGGAAACTATGGGTAATCTTGTCAGTCAGTTGGCAGGAGGTCGCTGTGACTCGTTAAATGTCCGTTTACAGGGAGAATTGGCCACTAAAGACAGTCAACCTCTGGTGATAGCGGCAATTAAGGGTTTACTTTCCCAAGCTCTCCGGGAACGGGTAAACTATGTTAATGCGGCGATCGAAGCTAAGGAACGCGGTATCCGGGTAATCGAAACCCGGGATGCTTCCACCCGGGACTATTCGGGATCGATTCATTTGGAAGCTAATGGTTCCATGGGGACCCATTCCGTCACTGGGGCGCTATTAAGTAACGGAGAAATCCGCATTACTGACCTCGATGAGTTCCCAATTAACGTGCCACCGAGTAATCATATGTTATTCACCCTTCACCAGGATATGCCTGGTATTATCGGCAAAATTGGCGCACTTTTAGGCAGTTTTAATGTCAATATCGCCAGTATGCAGGTAGGACGCAAAATTATTCGCGGTGATGCGGTTATGGCCCTGAGTCTCGATGATCCTCTACCGGAAGGTCTTCTCTCGGAAATTACTAAAGTCCCCGGTATCCGCGATGCTTACACAGTAAAACTCTAGATTCAATCAGTTATCAGTAGTCAGTAATCAGTGAAAGGAAAGCTCCGAACTTGCCACTTAATACTGTTGACTGAAAACTCAAATCTGATAACTGATAACTGATCACTGATAACTGATATATGTCTAATAGTTGGTGGGAAATTACGGTTTTGTGCGAACCTAGTCTCGAAGAAACGGTTTTCTGGAGACTGGAAGATTTTGGCTGTTCGGGAACGGCCACTGCTAAAAAACAATCCTCTTTAGAGATTAAGGCCTATATACCAGAAATTAAAGCGCAATTGCCCGATTTAGAGGCACTAAGCCTCTGGTTAAAGCAGGATGCTTTGATTTTAGGTTTTTCTGAACCTGTCACCAGTTGGCAGTTAATGGACGAGGAAGACTGGGCCAGCAGTTGGAAACAACATTGGCAAATTAGCGAGATCGGCGATCGCTTTTTGATCTGTCCTGCTTGGTTAAATCCCCCGGAAAATAATCAGAGATTGGTGATTAAAATTGACCCTGGTTCCGCTTTCGGCACGGGAACGCACCCCACCACCCAATTATGTTTAGAATCCCTAGAAATGCGTTTAAGTAGCCATCCAGAGAATAAAATTATCGCCGATATCGGTTGTGGTTCCGGCATACTGGCGATCGGGGCGATTTTATTGGGGGCCAAAAAAGTTTATGCTGTCGATATAGATCCCCTGGCGGTGAATGCGACGTATAGTAATCGCCATCTCAACGGGATTAACCCCGAAAATTTAGCTGTTAATCAGGGTAGTGTCGAGGAGTTATTAGAATTAATTCCCGATGGTGTTGATGGCATCGTTTGTAATATTTTAGCGGAGACAATTATCGCTTTAATGCCCGAAATCACCCGTCTGGCAAAACCCACCACTTGGGGAATTTTAAGCGGCATCCTCTTCACCCAAGCACAAGCAGTTACAAGTATTTTAGAACGCCACGGCTGGACAGTGGCTGCCCTGTGGAAACGTCAAGAATGGTGCTGTATCCAAATTCGTCGCACCCTGGATTAATATAGCTCTCGGCCGTCAGGATACGGTCGTCAGAATACAAAAGGCAAAAGGCAGCTTTGTTCTCCCCACACCCCACTTCCCACTTCATAATTCATAATTCATAATTCATAATTCCCCCACACCCCATCACCTCATCCATGACTCAAGATAGTTTTCGCATCAGTTTTGCTCCCTTATCTTTGCAGGAAGTATATCAATTAGCCGATGATGGGGCTAATGGTGCTATCGTACTAATGAGTGGTACTGTACGGGAGCAAACCGACGGCAAACCGGTTATTTATCTTGATTATCAGGCCTACGAACCCATGGCGATGGAAGTTTTCCGGCAAATTGCTCGGCAAATTCGGCAAACCTGGCCCGACACCAATCGAGTTGTCATTCACCATCGCACTGGTAAGCTCAAAATCGGGGAAATTAGCGTCTTAGTAGCGGTGGGTTGTCCCCATCGGGGGGAAGCTTTCGCAGCCTGTCGTTATGCTATTGATACTCTCAAGCATAATGCCCCCATCTGGAAAAAAGAATACTGGTCTGATGGTTCTAGTCAATGGGTTAGTATTGGTGCTTGTGAAACGGAGTGTTAGGTCTAATAACGTAAAATCAAGGCGATTTTTTGGTAATCGTTCAAGGAATCCTCCTCGACTAAAGCTACACGTCCTCCCTTGGCCAATACCGCTTCGATAATTTCATCCACTGCATCATCGATTACCTCCGTACCACCGACGTTTTCCACCAGCACTAAATCACCGTTTTCGCCTAAAACTGCGGGTAAATGGTAATTTTTCTCTACTAATAACAATTTTCCTCGACCTTCCTGCGCTAAACGCCACACTTCTCCCAGGGTAGAGATAACTTTTTGAGCGCTGACTGCCGCATCTAAAGCTTGCAGAGCTTCAGTTTTTTGAGTCTGACGCACTGAGTGCATAATCGGCAATACCTGTGGCATTAATTCTGACAGTGAGGTTTTGTCAAAATTGCCAGTTAAAGTGCCAACAATTGCTGATGTGTACTGTGAAACTTCTTGAAAGAAGGAAATTTGACGAACCACTCCACCCACAATCAAAGGGGAAGAATCATCAATGTATTCACCCAGAGCATTATCTACCTGTTGGAAAAATCGCCGGATTCTATCATCTAGATAACTGGTATCGGCATCAAAAGGCAGTGGTGAGGTGGCCCCAGGTCCGGTCATTTCTAGGGGAAAATTCTGATCGCGAATTTCTTCGAGAGTTTCTCCTGTACCGGAGATTAAACGAGTAGAACCCTGACTTAATAGTAACAGCCAATAGGGTTGTTCTCGATGTAATCCATAAACTAAATCCCGTGTAGCAAAGGTTTTATCGATGATAACTCTTGTCTGAACAGAAAAAGGCAGGTTATAAAGCTTGGCAATATCCGGGCCAATGTAGAGAGCTAATCCATCTAGAGTATAAGGATAATCTATTTCAGCCACTAGACTATCGAGGCGATCGAACAAAGGTTCGATTTCACGTTTAGAGAATTCTTCCGATAATCGGCGCTTTGCTTCATCGACCAAATTTTTAACGAGAATAGGGTCTTGTTTGTTATCCGGTGAGGTGCGATGGGTAGGTAAGAGAATGGAAAGGGCGGGTATTTGAGTTAGGGATTGTAGTTTCTTAAGTTCTTGACGAGTAATCATTGATTTTAGCTTGATTGATAGGGTTAAGGAACTAAAAATACTGGCTTTATCCAGATTTTCTCGATTTATTCAGTATTCCAGCTAACATTTTAGGGAAAAAATGTAATTATATCTAGAAAATTAAGAAATTATACTGAATTGCTTTGGCAGAGATTGAGGGAATTTTTAACCAGAAAACTAGGAATATTATTGATTTATCGATCGCCCACCATCAGGACAGAAAATGTTCAGGATGGGTAAATAACCCATCCTCGGAATAATTAGGCCGCTATGGCAGTTTTTTCCGCTATTAATGCCTCTTGGCGTTGAAATTCGGCTAATTGTGCCATAATTTCATCCCGAACAATCTGACGGTATTCCAGGAAATGCTCGTTGTGGGCGCAGACAGTGATATAGTGTTCGGCATTGGCGGGATTATGGCGCAAAATACCGAATAAATTCTGCCAGAATTTCCAGCGAGTGGAACGTTTAAAGCCCTGTCGCCAGATAATTACCGCTAGGGCATAGAGATCGGCCCGGCGAGGCAGTTTAAAGGCAGGTTTAGCTTTAGGTGCGCCTAATTTCAGGAAACAGCGATAGGTGCGATCGAGAAATACCTCCGGATCGTACAATGTCCAGAAGGCTTCAATATATTCTGTGGCAATATCTTCGATCGGCCGGGTGGGAACGAAATTCATCAGGGTACTTTGGTTAATGTCCTGTTTCCCCGTTAATCGTAGTCGTCCTTCTTTTTCCAAGCGAGTCCATAGGGCGGTATTCGGTAAAGCTTGTAACATTCCAAATAGAGCCGTAGGAATGGCCGCTTCTTCGACAAAATTAATGATGCGATCGGCCGCTCCTTTTTTCTCGCCATCAAAACCGATGATAAATCCCGCCATAGGGCGCAATCCGGCTTTAATAATCTTTTCTACCGTCTCAGTTAAGGAACTGCGGGTATTTTGGAATTTTTTGGTTAATTGTAAACTTTCTTCGTCGGGGGTTTCAATACCTAAAAAGACGGCATCAAAATAACAATCGACCATCATTTCCATTAATTCCGGATCGGCGGCTAAATCCACCGATGCTTCCGTGTTAAACCGGAAAGGGTACTGGTGTTCTTCTTGCCAAACCTTTAATTCTTTGAGGAGTAATTTAACGTTACGCTTGTTACCGATAAAATTATCATCCACCATGAACACGCCCCGGCGCCAACCTAATTCGTAGAGATAATCTAATTCTTTTAATAATTGTGCGGGGGCTTTGGTGCGGGGTTTACGACCGTAGAGAACGATAATATCGCAAAATTCGCACTGGAAGGGACAGCCCCGCGAAAACTGCACTGACATGGAATCATAAGCTTCAAAATCGAGCAGATCGTAGCGGGGAACTGGGGTAATTGTCACATCGGGTTTTTCTGTGGTGCGGAAAACACCTTTAGTTTCTCCTTTTGCCAATGCTTCCACAAACATCGGGATGGTGATTTCTCCCTCATCGAGAATCAGAAAATCGGCCTCAGCAACTTCGTGGGGGATAGAAGTGGGATAGGGACCCCCCACGGCCACCAGTTTACCCCGTTGCTTGGCTTCGTGAATTTGCTCGATTAAATCTTGACGTTGGACGATCATACCCGAAAGAATGACTATTTCGGCCCAGT
This sequence comes from Microcystis sp. LEGE 00066, assembly GCF_015207925.1. NCBI lineage: Bacteria > Bacillati > Cyanobacteriota > Cyanophyceae > Chroococcales > Microcystaceae > Microcystis > Microcystis sp. LEGE 00066. The sequence continues at coordinate 8,338 of NZ_JADEVX010000104.1, forward strand.
CCCATTCTGCTTCTGTCACTGCCCGAATATTGCGATCGACCAGTTTAAATTCCCATTCCTGGGGTAAAATCGCCGCCACCGTCACCATACCCAGGGGAGGAAGTAAGACTTTGCGATCGACTAATTCCAGAATTTTGTTATAAGACCAGAAAGTCGGCGGAAAAACGGGATAAATCAGTAAGGCACGCATATTCACTCCTCGCTCGACGGCGATCGATTCTTGACCTTTCGCTTGATTGTAATCTTTTTCGGTCAGGGATGGGAAAACCGTTATTTAGTCTGAGAACTAGGATCAGGCTTGATTTTCGGCCGCCATTGCCCACCCTTGACCCTACCCCCATAAAAGTTTATGGCCAACATCAATAAAATTTATGTAAAGAAATGTTGCATAGTCTGGAAAGTTATGTTACATTAAATATCAAGCACTTGACTTAAACGCAATTTTCTTATAGGAAGGCAATTCACCATGGATAAGCAAGAAAACAAACTCGGTTTCACCGCTTTCGCTGAAAACTGGAATGGTCGTTTAGCCATGCTCGGTTTCGTTATTGGCGTAGCGACGGAATACTTAACCCACAAAGGCATCCTTGCTCAGTTAGGCTTAATGTAATTTCGGCCTCGACTGCTGTGCATCTACAATCATCTTGAATAAATCCTTAAAAAAAGGGAAAGAGCTATGCTCTTCCCCTTTTTAAGTGGGAGGTTGGAGAGATTTTTCAGTGATCAGTCAACAATAATCACTCATGGTGAAGCTAATAGGTTTTAGATACCAGATGATAGAGTTGATTAAAACTCAGTTTTTGGGAGTTTTCAAAGAAATATTGGCGATAATGGGGCTCTTTTGGATTTGGTGGGTAAAATGTATTCTGAGATACAGTCCTGCTGGCGAGGGAGTGGAGGGAACCACAAAGACACAAAGGGCACAAAGATTGATCGATCATATAGTAAGTTAAACTTATCACACAGAACCTAGAAGAGCCATAATGGTAGTTAGCTAGATTGAACAAATTTTTTGACAAGAAGGCATAATGGTCGATTTCTGACCATAAGGGATGGTTTTGACTGATAATATGACGTTCAACTACCTTCATATCTTGATTATACCTGATAACGTTCTTAAAATCTATCGGTGGCCAAAGTTACTTATTTTAGTTATCTAGCTACAGAAATGAGTAACTTTAAAAGGCTTTAGGTAGGTTTTTGGTTTCTGTGGTTAACCCAAATTATCCCTATTCTTTTTCCTTCCAGACAAACACCAGAAGAGCTAACTCTTGGGGTTGATGCTTTTCGTTTTTGAATTGGCGCACTGATAACTGATTAAGACATTTCTAACATTCTTTGAATCGGCAACAGTGCCTTAACTCTTAAATCTTCAAAAATAGTAATTTCTGGAGTTTTATCTCGCATACAGAGATACAATTTTTCGAGAGTGTTCAGTCTCATATAGGGACACTCATTACAAGCACAGTTATTTAAAGCTGGTGCGGGTATAAATGCTTTCTCTGGCGCGGATTTTTGCATCTGGTGAATAATCCCCGGTTCTGTGACGACAATAAAGGTTTTTTCGGAACTTTTCAGGGAATAATTTAATAGTGCCGTCGTGGAACCAATATAATCGGCATGGCGTAAAACCGATGATTCACACTCAGGATGGGCGATAATTTTTGCTTCTGGATGGGCAACTTTTAATTCTATTATCTTGCGTTCGGAAAAAGTTTCATGGACAATACAACTACCCTGCCAGAGAACTAAATCTCTGCCAGTTTGCTGACTGACATAACGACCTAAATTGCGATCAGGAGCGAAGATAATCGGTTGATGGACAGGGATTTGATTCACTATTTTGACTGCGTTGGAACTGGTGCAGATAATATCACTCATGGCCTTAATTTCTGCACTGCAATTGATATAGGAAATCACGATATGATCGGGATATTGGGCTTTAAAACGAGCAAAATCTTCAGGATGACAACTATCAGCTAAAGAACATCCCGCATCTAAATCCGGCAGCAATACCAACTTATCCGGATTTAAGATTTTAGCTGTCTCTCCCATGAAGTGAACCCCCGCAAATACGATTACATCTGCTGGCGTTTGGGCAGCCTGCTGGGATAAACCTAGAGAATCACCAATATAATCAGCTATATCCTGTATGTCAGAATTTTGATAGTAGTGAGCCAGAATAACGGCGTTTAATTCCCTTTTAAGCTCTTTAATTGCCGTAAATAGGTCATCAGGTAAGCTCGATCGATTTGCGGGTTGAACAGTTGTGAACACGGTGAGATTTATGGTTATTTTTACCAAATACTAAACAAGTCTCTACATCATAGCAAATTTTTCCAAGGAGAGACCACAAACAAAAAAAGCTTGATACAACAGCGCTCAAACGACTGACAACCAAGCCCCGATAATACCATTTGGCTCTTCTAGGTTCTGTGTGATAAGTTTAACTTACATAGGATTGATCAGTCTTTGTGTCCTTTGTGTCTTTGTGGTTCGTTCCACCCCCTCGCTAGGAAGAATGTATCTTAGAATACATTTTACCCACCAAACCCAAGAGAGCCACCATTTTTCAAAAAGTATATAGCGTGTTATATTCGCACGAGGTACATTATTGATGTTCAAAAGCTTAATCAGCAAAGGTTTAAATGTGCCGTACAGGTACGAGAACCGCTATAGTTTATTTTTGGGAAATCCCTAAACGCTGATATTCTCTCTGGATACAAGCATCCATAATCACATTTAAACCCGCCTCGATCGCCCTTTTTTCCGCAACTGGGTGATAAATTTTCAATTGTGTCCAAAGGGTAGCAGCCTGAATAGCAATAGCTGACTCGACAATTTCAGGTAGATAATCAGGATGACGAAAAACGTTAACAATATCCACGGGTTCAGGGATAGCCTCTAGAGAAGGATAGCACCTTTGACCATCAATTTGCTTGACCATCGGATTGACAGGATAGACTCGATAACCCACCGCTTGCAGAAATTTGGCTACCTGATAGCTGGCGCGACTCGATTTCTCAGAATGCCCCACCACTGCGATAATTTTACTATTGCTGAAAATGGTTTTGAGCGCACCATCGTCTCCTTTAATATTCGGCATTGTCCCACCTATCTTAGAACAGAGTTTCGTTTCCCATAAAGATGAAGTGTAACCTAATTTGGTATCGACTTTTAACTGCAGCTTTAGCCCCTCTGGAGAACTGGCAGCAATGTTTAACTTTTATATCGGAAAAACAGTTATTACAAATCCCAATCAATTCCTCGGTATCTCTAGGAAAATTTACCCGATGGTTGCCCCTAAATCCTCTGACTTTAGTTAGTACAAAACCTCATGAATTATCTTAGTGTTATCATTCCGACTCTTAATGAGGAGTTAAGGATTGCAGCAACGTTAAAACAGATAGGTGAAGGAGTAGAAATTATTGTTGTCGATGGGGGAAGTACAGATAAAACCAGAGAAATAGCCGAACAATTGGGAGCAAAAGTAATTATTCCTTCTAGTAAAGGTCGTGCATTTCAGATGAATTTAGGAGCCAAAATAGCGAAAGGAGATATTTTGTTATTTCTGCACGGAGATACTTTACTCCCCCAAAATTATCAAGAACAAATTATCAATACTTTATCCCAATCTGGGATAGTAGCGGGGGCTTTTGAATTAAAAATTGATGGAGAGGAAAAAACCCTGCGTTTAGTGGAAAAATTAGTTAATTGGCGTTCTCACTGGTTTTCTCTTCCCTACGGAGATCAAGGAATATTTTTAAAAGCCTCAATATTGACCGATTTAGGGGGGTTTCCTGAGTTACCAATTATGGAAGATTTTGAATTAATACAAAGATTGAAAAAAAGGGGTAAAATAGCCATAGTTTCTACTGCGGTGATTACCTCAGCAAGACGTTGGCAAAAATTAGGAGTTGCCAAAACCACCTTAGTTAATCAATTAATAATTATTGGTTATTATCTAAAAATTCCGCCGCATTTGTTGAAAAATTTTTATCGTTTATGGTAATAAAGGCTTGCTGAAAAAGTATTTGAGGTCATTGTGTAATGTAGGGGCGCAACGCTTGCGCCCATAATGTGACATTGTGAACATTTTTCAGCCAATATCCAAGAGAGGCAAACACAATTATATAATCGAAGAAACCCTACCAAAGAAGAGGTTTCCATGGCGCAAAACATTAACAAAAATCATCAAAAGTGCGGGGGAGGGGGGTAAGCATTACTTATTTGTAGCAGGCAGTACCAGTCTTTTGAAAAATACAATTATATGGTTCTTCGGTTTGTCTTATGCAATAGACGGGAGTTATAAGGGATGGAACCCTTATAGAGAAAGACATTGGGCGATTTTTGTCAATTGTTTTTTATCTAAAGCGAACTAATCAATTAAATCCCTTACCAGATAAAGATTTTGTTGATTTATGCCCCCCTATCGAACCATAACAAGTAACGAAGAGCCAATTATATAATCGAAGGAAACTTACCAAGTGAAGAGTTTTCCATGGCCAAAACATTAACAAAAGTAATCAAAAATGCGGGGGGGGGGGTAAGCATTGCTTATTGGTAGCGGGGGCAACTCTAGCCATCCTAACCCCTTTCCAAGCCGCCCAAGCAAGTGTTATCTTTAGCCAAGCTGCCGACTTTCCCAGTGGCAACGTGTTAGCATCCCAAAATGATACTAATTCTTTCGGTAATTTTGCCACTGTTTACGACAACTTTAGTTTCTCCAGTGACAATTTAGTTGATGGTGTTGACTGGGTGGGGGGTTATTTTAATGGTAGTCCTGCAGCCATCTCCTCCTTTGCCCTCTCTATTTTCGGTAATAACGCTGGTCAGCCGGGTTCTTTGCTTTTCTCGGAAACGATAACGGGGAATGCGGGGGAAACTTTTATCGGCACAGACAACAATGGCTCTCCCGTCTATAGCTATAGTGCGAACTTGACCAATACTTTCCTCGCCCAAGCGGGTGCAACCTATTGGCTGGCGATTGTTCCTAGTCTTGGTTTTCCGCCCCAGTGGGGATGGTACACCAGCAGTCAGGGCGATGGTGTTTCTTATCAAGACTTTTTGGGGAGCCGCAGTCAACTTGACAGGGATTTTGCCTTTAGTCTGACCGGCGAACGGGTTCCCGAACCTTCGGCAATTTTAGGATTATTAGGTTTAGGACTTTTGGGCATCGGTTCTCAATTCAAACAAAAACGATAGGCTCTTCTGGTTTCTGTGTGGAAACGAGGTCTATACTGATAGAATATCCGCAAAATAGCCCTAAAAGTCTTGCCCGATAAGCATTTCACGATTCCATAAGCAAAAATTATCACACAAAGTCGAGAAGAGCCAACGAGATAAATTGACAAGTGTGGCGATGGGATTTTTTCCTTCCCCACTTGAGAAAAAACGCACTCTAGAAACCTTCCAAATTTAACTCTTAATTTTAGGTAAACAATTTTTTTTAAATTCCCCGGCAATTACTCAAAAAATTTGACATCTTATAGCGGACAGGTAAAAATTAAAACTTTTCTCTGCCAAGGCACCGATCGATAGGATAATTGATCATTGGAACATCTGCTCTGAGAATATGTCTCTCGATCGCCGTCAATTTCTTTATCTTTTAGGTGCTACCCTTGGCACAGCCACTCTTGCTGGTTTGAAGCCTGTCGCTTTTGCTGTTACTGGTCCCTATAGTCTCATTGCCCTACCCTATAGCTATGATGCCCTAGAACCTTATATTGATAAGGAAACGATGCAATTTCATCACGATAAACACCATGCAGCCTACGTTAATAATCTCAACACGGCAGTGGCCAAATATCCAGAATTGCAGAAAAAAACAGTAGTAGAATTGATTAAAAATCTTGACTCTTTACCCGCCGATATTCGCACCACTATCCGCAATAATGGCGGCGGCGATCTTAATCATACGATGTTTTGGCAGATTATGTCCCCCGATGGCGGTGGCGAACCAACAGGAGAAATAGGAGCGGCAATAATCGCTAAATTTGGCAGTTTCGAGGAATTTAAAAACACTTTCAACCAAGCTGGTACTAAACTTTTTGGTAGTGGTTGGACATGGTTGGTGTTAAATAAGTCAGGACAACTGGAAATTATCAGCACTGCTAACCAAGATAGCCCCCTAATGATGGGATTACAGCCAATTATGGGCAATGATGTCTGGGAACACGCCTATTACTTAAAATATCGTAATCAACGGGCTGAGTATTTAAAACAGTGGTGGAATGTGGTTAACTGGGAGGAGGTAAATCGCCGCTATCTTCAGGCAAAAGCTTAACCATGACAACTTTTACGGTAACAGTTCCCGCTACCACTGCTAATATTGGGCCCGGCTTCGATTGTCTCGGAGCGGCCTTAACCCTATATAATCAGTTTACTTTTACCCTGCTGCCGGCAACGACAGCTAACCCTGTCAGCATTAGTGTCAAGGGAAATGAATCAGCTAAAGTTAGCCAAGGGGCTGATAATTTAATCTACACTTCTTTTTTGCAAGTTTATCAAAAAATAGGACAGAATCCGCCCCCTATCGCCATCGAGATCGGTTTAGGGGTTCCCCTAGCTAGAGGTTTAGGTAGTTCTGCTACTGCTATTATCGGTGGGTTAGTGGCTGCCAATCAATGCGCGGGCAATCCTTTATCTATGGGGGAAATCGAAGCATTAGCGATCGCATTGGAGGGACATCCAGATAATGTGGTGCCGGCTTTACGGGGCAACTGTCAGCTATCGGCAGGTGATAGCACAAATTGGGCTATTTGTCAAGTATTTTGGCAAAAAAATCTCATTCCCGTCCTAGGGATTCCCGATTTTGAACTGGCTACGGCAAAAGCTAGGGCGGTTTTACCCGAAAAAATTAGCCGTCAGGAGGCTATTTTCAATATTTCCCGCTTGGGTTTATTATTGCGGGGATTAGAGACGGGTAACGGCGATTGGCTGAGAATTGCCCTAGAGGATAAACTGCATCAACCCTATCGCCAATCTTTGATCCCGGGTTACGAAAAGGTGAAAAAAGCCGCCATTAATGGGGGTGCTTACGGGATGGTAATTAGTGGCGCAGGTCCGAGCCTATTAGCTTTAACTAACCCTGACAATGCCCAAAAAACAGCCACAGAGATGACCAATGCTTGGGAGGAAGTGGGGATTAACTCCAGTGCCAAAATTTTGGCTTTAGATACCCTAGGGGCCCAAGTAAACTGTTAAGCCTCCAATTTACCTGTTAAGAGTCCCTGACATTTGAGATAAAATTAAGTAAAAAGCTATGAGGAGTCAGTCATCAGTCATCAGTAATCAGGAGTCAGAAATCAGGAGATTATTTTTATTTATTCTCCCCACTCCCCACACCCCACC
>NZ_JADEVX010000105.1:0-15670 GCF_015207925.1 Microcystis sp. LEGE 00066
TAACCAGAGAACTTCCATCTTCAGTTGAACCCGGGGATGAGGATGATGAAATCTTTCATAATACAGTGAGTTCTTTTCTTCTTCCGTGAATTCTAGGTTAATCATGTTTTTAATGAGTGCTTTGCTTATAATTATGACTCTTGAACTATATTATTGTCTTTGAGTAAAAAATGCAAGTTATAACCGTGCAAAGTATATTTGGTTGGGACTGCGAAGGTTACATGATATCAGCCAGACTTGGAAACTATCTCATCAAATTAGTCCCCCCATAGAACCTCCTTGAGCCATCTTGCACACTTTTCTCTTTTTGTCAAATTTTATGTTAAGAAAGATGTGACTAATGGATAGCTTAATAAGAGGGGTATCTGATAACTTTTAACGCCTACCTACTTATTTCACATTTATTCAGCAAACCCTAGTTAAATAATCTTTGCAGAAAAGTGCTTTGATCCCGCAGAAAAACCTGAGCGCAATTGCGCCCCGGCATTCCCGAAATTGAGCCGCCGGGGTGAGTTCCTGCCCCAGTTAAATAAAGGTTTTTAATGGGGGTTTTGTAGTTAGCTATTTCCGGTAAAGGACGCAGGAAAATCATCTGATCTAAGGTCATATCAAGATGATAGTAATTACCTTTATAGGAACCCAAACGATTAGCTAATTCGGCTGGACTTTCCACCCGACGGGCAATGATCGAAGATTTGAGATTGGGAGCATAATCGGCCAGTTTATCAAGAACTCGATCGGCCACGCGATTTTTTAATTCTTCCGTCCATCCTGTGCCGTTTAATCCCGTTCCCTCGGCCCCGGCAATCTGATAGGGGGCAAAAAATTCGATCCAGAGGGTATGCTTGCCCTGGGGAGCCATGGAGGGATCGAGAATAGTGGGTATATCTAGGTACATCGAGGGATTTTCGTCGGGAATCTGCCCCAAAATCGTTAAAGCGTGGGCTTGTTCAACGTGACGCACGGAATCGGCGATGAGAATCGTTCCCTGTAAATACTCCTCTTTGTGATCGTAAGCCTCGAACCTTGGCGCTTCCGCGAGGGCGCAATCAATTTTAAGAATTGTTTCATTGTTATTGACAATTCGCCGTTCTACCCTTTCTCGCAATTCCGGATCGGCGGCATCCACATCGGCGGGAGCGACTAACTGTAAAAAAACTCGTTTAGCGTCAATATTAGAGATAACACCCGCTTTGGCCAGATATTCCTGTCCAGAGTCCACCCTAACCCCGATCGCTTGTCCTTCCTCCATTAGAATCTGTTTAACTTTCTGCTCGGTTAAAATCACCCCACCGAGACTGACAACACATTTCACCAGAGCCTCGGTTAGTGCGCCCGTACCACCACGAGGGCGAGCCACCCCGGGGGAGTGACGCATCGCCATCATCATCATCCCGGAGGTAATGCCTTTTTGGGAGGGAGGAGCGCCAATTTCCGCCGCTAGACGAGCCAGGGGTGCTTTGACAAATTCGCTCTCAAACCACTCATTGAGGACATCTTCGGGGGAAGTAATCATCGTGCGGATGAAGTCGAGCAGTTTCTTTTTCGAGCCGATCGCTTTCCAGACACTAGCTAAGGCACTAGAGTTATAATTGCGGGCGATTCTGAGCAAATCTTGGGGGGGAGCGTTAAACCAGGGACCGATCGCATTCATCAACTGCGCCCAATAGTCGATAAACTGAAGGTAGCGATCGGCATCTCGCGGACAAAACTGGGCAATTGCGGCGTGAGTTTTTTCCAGAGAGCGATAGGAAAGAAAATATTGGCCCGAGGGATGGGGACAGAAAACGGTAGGATCGAAGAATAAATACTCTAATCCGTGGCGTTTTAGCTCTAATTCCTCAATTACCGGTCCTAAAAAGATAAATTCGTGATCGATCGCACAGAGATTAAACTTAAAATCGGGGGCCAGATCCGGGATAACCGCTTCTGTGGTAGCCGCTCCTCCCGGTACGCTACGCTGTTCGAGAAGGAGGACGCGATAACCAGCTTTGAGGAGATAGGCGGCACAAACTAAACCATTATGCCCGGCACCGATGAGGATGACATCGTAACTTTCCATGCAGTTTCAAAAATTCCTATTTTTAATTTTGCGCTTTTCTTGACCCTAATATGTTAAAAATAGTTAAAGATTGGCTGCTGTTGGCAGATTTCAGCGAGCAGTTATCAGTGAGCAGGTAGAAAACATTTAATTTTTCCTTTTTTTTATGAGTTCTGCGATTAAAGTTATTCAACCATCGGGTATTTTAGATGGCAACCAAGCCAGCGAATTTCGCCAAGAAATTGCCGAAGCCGTGCAGGGAGGTTCCAAGGTTATTATCGTTGATTTTAAGGATGTCACCTTTATGGATAGTTCTGGTTTAGGGGCGTTAGTTTTATCCTTAAAAACCGTGCGTTCTGCGGAGGGTAAACTATTGATCTGCTCGATTAATGAGCAGATAAAAATGTTATTTGAATTGACCGATATGGATCGAGTTTTTGAAATTTTTAATAACCGAGAAGAATTAGAACAAAAAATTTTAGGAAGTTAATCAGGGAAAATCCACCTGCATAATCGAAAGATCATCCTTAAAATTGCCATCAAATTGTAAAGCTTGAATTTCTTCAATAAAATTATCGAGATTTTTAGCCGAATTACCGTGATAATTTCGTAAAGATTGAATAAAGTTTTCTAGTCCCCACATCCTACCATCAGCACAATCGATCTCGTAAATTCCATCGCTAAAAAGATAAAGGCTACTGGGTAAATTCAGGGATTGAACCTGATTAATATATTCTGCTTCTAGAAACATCCCGATGGGAAAACCGGGGGCTTTCAGTCTGGTTTCAATCATCTGGCCAAAAGGTTTTTGAGTCAGGAGAACTGCTGGGGGATGACCGGCGCTGGCATAGGTTAACTGTTGTTGTTTCCGATCATAAATTCCGTACCAAATAGTAAAATATTTATCATTCTTAGGGCTGATTTGATAAACTTGGTTTAACCCTTGTAAAACCTGATTAGGTTCATAGTAATTCACCTGACTTAAACCACGGGAACGGAGTAAATTAATCACCGAAAGGGAAGGTAAAGCCGCTCGTAAACCATGACCCGCCACATCTAAAAGATATAACATCAAATGGTCATTATCTAACCAATAATAATCAAAGCCATCGCCCCCCAATTGACGAGAAGGAAGGAAGCGAAAATCGATAGCAAGTTTTGGAGAAATGAAAGGTTCTGGTAACAGCGATCGCACATAGTCCGCCGCCTCCGCTAACTCCATTTCTAGTAATTGTTTTTGCGCTTGCAGATCATGACTTAATTGATGCAAACGCATTCCCGCTCGCACACGCGCTTTTAACTCATTAATTTCGATCGGTTTACACAAAAAATCATCGGCCCCCGCATCCAATCCCTTCACCCGATCCTCCACCGATCCCAAAGAAGTTAAGAGGATAAAAAAAGTCGTTGACAGTTGGGGATTAAGCTTAATTTGCCGGCAAACTTCCAACCCATCGATCCCCGGCATCATCCAATCACAAATAATCATCGCCGGTTTTAGTTGCCCCGCTTGCTTTAATCCTTCTTCCCCATCACTGGCAACAAAAACCTCGTATTCCTTCTGCAAAGCTCGTCTCAGGAACGTTTGAATTACTCCATCATCATCAATTACTAGAATTCGTACCATCTTTTTTGTAACTCGACTACCTCAATCTTACTGCTTACCCCCGACCCCTAACAGATGACTTTGCTTATACCTCAAGATAAGATTAAATCCAGAATCGAGCTAACACATCAGTCATAGTTTGGGAAAAATGGTATAACTTCTAGCGTAAGGCATTGCAGAGGTAAACCGGGGGTGAAGATTTCTTTTCAGGTAGATAGCGATCTCAGGTTCTTAGATACCGTTTTAAAGTATTTTGAGCAACTTAAACCGGCGGGCATTCCCCAAAAAGACTGGCTCCAGTGTCAGCTTGCTCTTGCCGAAGGTTTTACCAATGCTGTCCGTCACGCTCACCGACACCTCCCCCCCGAAATCCCGATCGAGATCGAGATCGAGATTGTTCCCCACCAGATGGAAATTCGCATCTGGGATCGGGGTTCCGTCTTCGATTTAGAGAGCTTTATCGAGAAAAATGTCCATCGTGACCGTATTTTATTAGGTCATGGGCAAGGACTGCCGATTCTCCAAAAAATCGCCGATCAACTCAGTTATACTCGCAGCGAAGATCAGCGCAACTGTCTATTAATTATTAAACAATTTTCCCGCCATGAATCCGATCGCACCCCTCGTTTCTCCTAGTTGGTTAGTGACTAATCTCGATCGCCCCGATCTGATGGTTATTGACTGTCGTTTTCAATTAAATGATCCCGATCTCTGTTATCAAGAGTATTTAGCCAATCACATTGAAAATTCCTTCTATTTACACCTAGATCGCGATTTATCGGCTCCCGTTGCCCGTCATGGCGGCCGTCATCCTTTACCGAATCCGCAGACGATAGCCGCTAAATTAAGCTCTTTAGGGGTGATTTCTGGTGAAACCCATGTCATCGCCTACGATTCCTCCCGTTTTGCCTTTGCCAGTCGTCTCTGGTGGTTATTACGTTATCTCGGCCATGAAAGAGTTAGCATTCTCGATGGAGGTTGGCAAAATTGGTTAAATGCCGGTTATCCCGTCTCTAATCAGATACCTGTGCCGAAAACCGGCGCTTTTCTCCCCCAAGTTCAAGAGGATTGGGTGGTGACGATCGAGGAGGTAAAAAGGCAAAAAGAGCAAGGGGGAGTGGTGTTAATTGATGCCAGGGAAAGCGATCGCTATCGGGGTGAAAGGGAACCGATCGATCCGATCGCCGGTCACATCGAGGGGGCGCTTAATTATCCCTGGTTGGAAGTCACCGATAGTCAGGGTTTTTGTCAACCCCAGGACCTGCAAACACAACGTTGGCAAGAGCGGCAAGGCGATCGAGAAATTATCCTCTACTGTGGTTCAGGAGTGACAGCCTGTGTTAATATCTTTTCCCTGACCCTAGCCGGATACGAGAATGTTAAGCTATATTCTGGAGGTTGGAGTGATTGGTGTTCCTACCTGATCTAACCAGCCTTGTTGATGCTCATCTATCGAGAAAGATTATCAAAATGACCTAATTACTGTACAATCCCCCTATTATCACTTTTAATTATTCCGAAACTATTATCTAATTTGTCTCCTAAGTGGGTGGGTGGAATTAAATATAAGATGAACGTAGGTTGGGTTGAAGCATAAAACCCAACGCCCGCATGGGTTACGCTACCGCTAACCCATCCTACAAATAATTGTGCCTCCCTACTTAGACAAAAAAGCTAATTTTTATTTTAGTTGCTATCTTTTTGCTCTCAAATCACCGCTATTCCTCAAAGAATAGTCGTTTTCCCCCGTAAAATTACTAAAAAGTAATTTTATAGTTAAACTCTATAAAAAATTAGGTATGTATTTTGTATGACAGAAGCCGGTCTTTGTCATTGTAATGGTGGCGGCCGTCCGAAGGATCGCCTTTCGATTTTTGTGGATGGCAATAATATGTTTTATGCTCAACAAAAAAATGGTTGGTTTTTTGACCCGCGCAAGGTGTTAAATTACTTCACCAACGACCCGAATATTATGTTAATTAATGCCTTTTGGTACACGGGGTTAAAAGATTCCCAAGATCAAAGGGGTTTTCGCGATGCTTTAATTAGTTTGGGTTATACGGTGAGAACAAAAATTTTGAAAGAATATTATGATGATAGTTCCGGCCGTTTTTCCCAGAAAGCTAATTTAGACATCGAAATTGTCGTTGATATGTTTAATACCGTCGATCAATACGATCGAGTGATTTTATTTAGCGGTGATGGCGATTTTGAACGAGCGATCGAACTATTGCGCTCTAAAAATACTCATATTACCGTAGTTTCTACGGAAGGGATGATCGCTAGGGAATTACGCAACGCTACCGATCGCTATATTGACCTGAATGATATTCGCAAAGATATCGAAAAAAGTGATTATTAATCGGCAGTTTTGTCTTTAAACCGACTATTTATCCCCTTTTTCTTTATTGGTAGTCCTCACCCCAAACCTTCTCCCAGAAGGGGATAGGTGAGGCAATTAACCATCTCTTGTTTATTTTTCCTTGAGTCGAAAGAGTAAAAACTGATTGACCTGATTCGGATTAAAATTATCATCACTGACTAAAATCAAAGAGCGACTACCATCAGCTAATCTTGGACCGAGGGTCATTCCTTCCAAATTATCTAAATCAATCCCCAAAGTACCTAAATCTAGTAATAATTTTTTCCGCAAGGGTTGCACCTGTAAAGCTTCTAATTCCCCCGGTATTCTGGCGATTTTCGAGGTATCAGTGGCACTCCCGTTAACTACCTGAAATAGTTTCGATCCAAAACCTTCTAAACCAAAAGTTCGCTCTAAACTGAGAAAATAACCCTCTTTTTCTAAAGCTAATAATTCCGTTAAACCGTAGTATCTCGCACTACTGGGTGGCCCATCTAACACATACAATTGTTCCGATACTAACACAGGCGCACCAATCGGATCGATCAGATAATGAAGAAGTCGCACTCTGAGATTTTCTTCCCTTTTTCCCGTGGGACTATCTTGAATTAAAGCACTTTCTGTGGCAGTAAACAAACGAAAAGGATCGTCTTTGAGAGTGCTGGTAATCCCTAAAGTTAAGGATTCAAACCCTAAATTATCCTGTATTCCTTTTTGATTGCTATCATCCGGTAAAAAGCGATTAGGAATTAACAAAGACTCCTTTAATTGTCCCTGCAAATCAAATTCAGCAATAAAAGGATCAATTCCCTGTTTAACCGCACCTTCACTGGAAATAAACAAAGTTTGTCGGGGCGAAAAAGCGATACCTTCCGGGTCGATCGATCCCTTTTTAAACGTTTCTCCCTTGCCATCTTTTAGGAACGTGACTGCCTCTAAATTCACTTTTTCGATTTTTTCATCATTTATCTGCAAACTGGCCCGATAAAAGCGGGCTGGAGCTTTCTGAGAACGATCATCACTGAGGAGATAAAAGCGGTTATTGGTGCGATCATAGCTGATTGCCGATAATCCCCCCACCCTTGTCCCCTGATAATCCGCTTGTGGTAATTGATATTCTCCCAAAAACTCGATCGAGAGGGGTAGAAACATTCGTTGTTCTGCCAAAACTTGTGGGGAGACACCACAAGCCCCCAGACTAAAGGTTACAATTAAACTAGCAATTAAACCCAAAATTGGCAAACGGCAATTTTCGGCAGTCAGTCTCTTATAGAATCGATCGATCACAAAATATCATCCTCTACTACGCTCTTATCAATCTATTATGCTACGTTTTTCTCTCAGTTTATGGCTCTGTTTGATCGGTACTTCCCTTCCTCTCCTAGCACAAACAGAAACCCCTGCACCCAATCCCCTCGAAACTCCCCTAAAAAGTCCTTTATTACCCGCAATCGATCGCCCTTTAACTCCCTTGGAGCATCGTCAACTGTTATTATACATCGATCAACGCGATGCTGAAGCTCAAGCTAAATACGATGCGGGATTAAATGAGGAAGCTTTTCCTATCTGGTATGAAGTGATTAAATTAAATCGTTATTTAGGGGACAAAGAAGAAGTAAAATCTTTGGGAAAAGTGGGGTTAGCAGCTTGGAATCGAGATCGAACCGAGGATGTTAAATTAATTACTGCTCGTTTAAAAACTGTGCAACAAACTGCAGAAACTAACCGGACAATGGACGAGGAATTATTAGCATTACTAGGTACATCCTATCAACAGGTACGAGCTTTTAATGAGGCGATAATCATCTATGATAAAATCCTAGCTAATGCCAGAAAATCTGGCGATAATCTGGCAGTAGAAGCAACTTTAAATCAACTTGGTCAAATTCATTTATCCCGTTTTGATTATCAAAAAGCCGCCCCAGTTTACGAGGAATTATTAACTATTTCTAAGGCGCAGAATAATTCTTTAAATCAAGGAATTTATCTGCAAAGACTAGCAGAAATTTATCGAGAATCTCTGCAACCAGCTAACGCAGTAAAAATTAAAGAAGAAATAGCTGAAACCGAGATCAGAAATCAGCAAATACAGTTAATCCCCGATCTAAAAATTCAAATTGGCTTAGATTACCAAGCTTTAAAAGATGTAAATAAAGCCAGCCAAAACTTTCAAGAAGCCTATTCTCTCGCTTTTGCTTTACAACAGTACGGCACCGCAGGAGAAGCTTTAAATAAGTTAGCGGAACTTTATAAAAGTTATCAACAGGTGGATTATGCTTTACAAATCTATCAAGAATTAATTAAAGTCCATGAATTAGGTTACAATTACTACGGTTTAATGAACACCTACGATCAAATCGGTCAAATTTATCTAGAGAGAAAAAATTATCCCCAAGCTTTACTCGCTTTCCAAAAAGGTGCGGAATTAGCCCAAGCTATCCGTTATCGTGAACAATATTTTCAAACCCAAATCACTCAAATTAATCAAGCAATAAATAATCCTGAATAGTTTTGAAGCCATGGGTGCATATCACATTTGCAGAAATACCGACAATCAGTCAGCAATTATTAGTGAATCTTAAAACGCCAATTCAAAAATGAAAAGCATCAACCTCAAGATTTGACAAAGAAAGGCTCCTCAGTTACTGAAAGAAAAATCTTTACTTATGACAAGGACAAAGAATTTTGTGGACATCAAGAGTTGAGTCAGAAACTAGGAGCAGATTTTTATTTTGCTACTCCTTATCATTCTTGGGAGAGGGTATTAAACGAGCCTACTAATGGACTATTGAGATAATTTTTTCCCAAGGGAACAAATTGGAAAATCGTTGAACCAGAGGAGGTAGAAAGAGCCGTAAACTTAATTAACAATCGTCCTCGAAAATGTCTTGACTATCGTACCCCGAATGAGGTATTCTATAAAGGTAGATTAGACAGGGATGCAATTCAGACTTAAATTGATCAATTTTTTGCCAAATATAATCTTTGTCAAGTTAGGAAATTTGAAAAGATTTGATGCCTTTTCACAACTCATTTAGGTTTGCTATATTATGACAAAAGATGCTAGTCTTTTCGACAATTACCGGTAGTTTTTGCTGAAATCATCACAAATTACTGACAAGTTTAATTATTAAAAGAGGGTGAGCGCCCATGGTCAAATCCGAAACCTAGCTGCTAAGAACCGAAAAAGTTGAGTTAGTATGAGAGGAGATTACCCTCTGAGGAGTTGCACTAAATTATATGGACATCAAATTAATCCTGTTGGCATTAACGGCTGTATTCACCGTCTCCTGTCTCTTTTTCGGCACCCGCAACGGTTTTTATGATAGCGATAACTACGATGGCAACGGTTCGGCTCACTAACCAGTCATCATAATCAGGGTTGCCATGGTTCAACGCTCTACTGCTGTCTGGGGGTCAAAATCCCTTTTATCCTGTTTACCTTTTGGTGTCGGTCACGCATCGGAAGGGGTTTGTCTCCTACTGAAAATCGGTCCCTATCGCATACTTTTAGATTGCGGTTTGGCCGATCTGAAACCCCTCACCCAAAACAAAAAACCACCCGTAGATCTGGTGTTCTGTAGTCATGCCCACAGCGATCACATCCGTGGGTTAATGGCTCTCCATCAGACCTATCCCCAATTGCCAGTTTATGCCAGTGAGGTGACAGTACAACTGCTGCCCCTACAATGGCCCGATTCTGCCGAGGAAATCGGCAGTTTCTGTCAGGGTTGGCCATGGCGATCACCGATCACTCTCTTTGATGATCTCACCGTCGAGATTTTTCCGGCCGGCCACCTACCCGGGGCTGCCGTGGTCTTATTCACCTACAAAACCCCCAAACGTACCTATAAAGTCCTCTATACCGGCGATTTTTCCCTATCTAATTTTCAACTGGTGGAAGGATTATCGATCGATCTGCTGCGGGGAATATCCCCCGATGTGCTGATTATTGAAGGCAGTTACGGCACAGAACGCCATCCCCACCGACGACAGCAGGAAAAACAGTTGATGAATCGCATCTATCATGCGATCGCTGAGGGACAAAATGTTTTACTACCCGTCCCCGCTTTGGGATTGGGTCAAGAAATTTTAAAATTACTGCGATCGCATCATCAATTCACGGGTCGCGATATTGATATCTGGGTTGGGGGCAAGATCGCTAAAGCTTGCGATGCCTACCTAGAAATTTTACCACAATTTCCCGCATCTGTCCAGAATTTTGCCAAACATCAGCCCTTATTTTGGGATGAGCGCATCTGTCCCCGGTTGCGAAGGTTGCCAGAAAAACCGACACCTCTAGGGGGAACCACTCCGATCATTTTACTAATCGATCGCCTAGAGGAGGCGAGTAAATATCTGCAAGGGGATAAACCTTGGTTAATCTTAGTTCCCCAACACCTGCACGATATCAACCTGGAGAATCCCCGATTAAAAGCGGCACAGCGTTCGCGATTAATTAGCCAAGAAACCTATCTACTGGCTGAACATAGCGATAGTCGCAACACCACCCAACTAATCCATAACCTGCGACCGCAGCATATCATGTTCGTCCATGGCTCGCCCCTATATCTAGCGGATTTGACCAGTTTAGAAGAATTACAAAGCCGTTATCAACTCCATTCTCCGGCCGTGGGAACCCTGGTGGAATTACCCATTGGCGATCGCTTTCTGCAACCGACACCCCCGGCCCCCAGTCACTATGAGGGAGAATTAAATGAATCGGATTCGATCGTCACTATCACTTTACCAGAGCCGCTCACCCGGGATCCCCGGTGGAGTAATTTTGCCGATACGGGACTGGTAGAAGCACGCTGGCAAGGGGAAGAATTATTATTGCGGGGAGTCTCCCAACGGGAACTATTAAGCGAGAGTCCCAATCGCATCACCAAAGCTTTAGAGGAGATGGATTGCTGTCGTGTCTGTGTCCACTACAAAAGTCAGCGCTGTTGGAATCCCGCTTCTCCTCTCTACGGTTTTAAAGTGGTTGCTGAAGGCTATTGTCCCGTTTTTGAAGCCAATATATAATTAGGGTCTGCTGAAAAAGTTGCTTGCTGGGGTTAGGAGTCGGTTTTTAGGAGTCACTATTCTGGGACTTCCTCCCTACAGAAATACTAAAAAATTAACAAAACCCTTATTTTAAAAGGGTTTTACCATTATTCAGTAAGCCCTATTTAAAACAAACGTAATAATTAACTAATTTTTTGGGAAAATTTAGTTAGGGTCTGCTGAAAAAGTTTTTCCTGGGGGTAGGAGTCAGGAGTCAGGAGTCAGTAGCCGGTCGTTTCGGGCTTTGTTGCCCTTGTTTTTTGTACCAATTAATGTACTATAAGAAGGATAATGCAAGGTTTTTGAAAGTCCCAATCCTATTTTCTTGCACTAACATCGGACTTTAACAGGTCAAAAGCCTTATTTTAAAAGGGTTTTACCATTATTCAGCAAGCCCTAGTTAAACCACCACTATAACATATAATTAATTTACAATAATTCTACTGATAACTGATAACTGATAACTGATAACTGATAACTGATAACTGATAACTGATAACTGATAACTGATAACTGATTAAAGCCCACCCTAAAATACTATCTAAGCAATTAAAGATTTAACTTTACTAATGATACCAACTGGGTCAATACCTTGGTGGGGGAATTGTTCCCATAAACCGCCACAACCTTCATGGTGAGTACCGATGTAAGCGTATTTAGGAGTTAAACCGCGTTCGAGTAACCAAGAACCATAACGGCTACCTAAACCCGTGCGACGGTTAAATGCTTCTACCACTAAAACAAAGGGAGAATTACCAACTTTAGCGATAATTTCTTCATCTACCCCATTGAGAGTCGGTTTATTAATTAAACCCACGTCGATCCCCTCTTGTTTTAAGCGTTCCACTGCATCTAAAGCGCGGTATAAACCATCGCCAAAGCTGATGATATAACCGGCAGTGCCTTCCCGAATTACTTCATCTTTTCCGGGAACAAAGGTGTAACCATCGCCAAAGAAATTATGGCCGTTAGTATCAAGAATATTGGGAGTTTTAGAACGAGTCGAGAAGATAAAACGTAAACCGGGTTGATGGAAAGTTGCCTCGACACAAGCGGTCATTTGTGCCGCATCGGCTGGGAAATAAAGACGGGTTTCGTAACCGTCATCGAGTCCATTATCGGCAAAGAAATTATTCAAACCAAAGTGACAGGTATTATCGGCCATGTCATCGATACCGGAATGGGAAAAATGACACAAAAGATTAGAATAATTCAAGCGGGCCATGGTGATTTCAGAAATACACATTTCTAGAAAAGCGGCAAAGGTGGCGAAAATTCCCTGTTTACCTTTTTCCATACCAAAACCAGCAGCTGCCGAAAGATTGCCCCGTTCCATAATACCAGAAGGAATAAACACTTCGGGATGTTTATCATGGATAATTTTCAAACCGCAGGAACCTTCTAAATCGCTATCTACTACTAATACCTTAGCCTTGCGTTCTTCTTCGCTCATTTTGCCTAAAAGACTGACTACCGCTTCGCCGAAAACATTGCGGTTAGAACCCCATTTATCCCCAGAACCGAGGAATTTATAGTCATTAGAAGGCTTCTTAATACTGTTGAGATATTCCACAGCGGCACTATGTCCTTTTGCCTCTAAATATTTTAAAGCCAAGGGGACAGAAATCACATCATGACCGTGGTTAGAACCTTCTAAACCTTCAATCCCCGGACACATGGGACGTTTATTAATAATCGCAATCGGGCCGGGAGTATTAATTGCTTCACAGATATTGCGATACAAACTATCGATATCTTCCCCATCTCCCACTAACACTTTTAGACCATGGCCGGTGAGAGTTTTAGCCACATCATAACCGGGTAAATATTTGGAAGGATTACCGGCAATCGTCACATCATTATCATCAATAATCAGCTTAACATTGATGTGTTGAGCCACGGCTAAACGGGCAGCTTCCGCGTCATTGCCTTCCTGTTGAGAACCATCGGAACCTAAACAAAAAACAGTTTTTCCGGGGTTAGCTAAAGCGACACCGTTAACGTAGGGCCACATATGTCCTAAACGACCAGAACTAAATTTGACACCGGGGGTTAATCCTAATTCCGGGTGTCCGGGGAGTTTAGAATTGGCCTCGCGGTAGTGCATTAATTGTTCTGCGGGTAAAGAACCTTCTAACGCAGACATGAGATATTGAGTACCGACGCGGTGTCCTGCTTCATCGAAGAAGATTGGTACAAATTGACTAGGTTGACTGCGGAAAAGAGCATCGAGAATCACCACTTCCGGGACGGTATCGTAGGGACCGCCGGTGTGTCCACCCACACCCCGGGCCGCACCCGTGGCAGTAAAAAAGATGATAGCATCGCGACAGAGTTGGATATTGGCTTTTAGGGTGCTTCTTTGGTCGTCGGTGAGGGTGGGGTTACTGGGGTCGAGACTGATGGGTTTATAGGCACTCAAATCGATGGGAAAGGTTGTCATCGTAGATTTTCCTTAATGTAGAGAAATAACTATAGTCAGGGAAATCATAGCCTAGAATGTCACCCGATCGATTGATTGAATAATTTCTTATCATTGGTGTAGTCCCTAATACAAAAGTTTTACCCCTGCTGGGATAGGGTCCACAATCCAGGACGGGGGAAATCTTAAAAAAGATAGGAGAAAAAAAGCTGTTCTTGGGGGCAATAGTCCAGAATGGCAGCTAGGACCAAGTAAAAAGGATAACCTTTGACTCGGTTTTCCTTTTCGGGAGGCGGTCGTAGGTCGTCAATATCAAGTTAGGTTATACTTCATCTTTATGAGAAGGGCTGTCAGTTGATATTAATGCAATCTCTAGCCCAAAAATCGGCGCATAATTAACAAAAACTAGATTTAAGGTAAAAACTATGTGTTTAGGCATACCGGGACAAATTACGGCAATTATTGATGAAAACCGTCATCTTGCTCTCGTCGATGTGGGGGGTGTAAAAAGAGAAGTAAATATCGCTTGTATTGTTGATGAAGACCATCCCGCTAATACTTGTGTAGGGGATTGGGTATTAGTTCATGTGGGTTTTGCTATGAATCGAATCGATGAAGATGAGGCGCAAGAAACCTTAATTTTATTAACACAATTAGCGGAATTAGAGGCAGAATTTAATCATAATTAATGTTCTTAAAGTAGTCACCCATAAATTAATGCTGTTATCTATCTCTAAGAAATGTAAATTACGGTAATTATTACTGACTACCGACAGCTAAAAATGATAATTAAAGGAGATAAACTATGAAATACGTTGATGAATTTCGTGATCCAGTTAAAGCGTCGGGATTAATTCAACAAATTGAACAATTATCGATAAGAATTTCTGAAAAGCGGGAAAAAGTTACTAAAATTATGGAGGTTTGTGGAGGTCATACCCACTCAATTTTTAGATACGGTATCGAGGCAATACTTCCAGAAACTATCGAATTAATTCATGGTCCTGGATGTCCCGTTTGTGTGATGCCGCGAGGTCGTTTAGATGATGCCATTTTTCTCGCACAAAAACCGAACGTAATTCTGACAACTTTTGGCGATACTATGCGTGTCCCCGGTTCCCATTTGAGTCTGCTGCAAGCACGAGCAAAAGGTGATGATATTCGCATGGTTTATTCTCCTCGCGATGCCTTAAAAATTGCCAGAGAAAATCTCGATAAAGAAGTAATATTTTTAGCATTAGGGTTTGAAACAACCGTTCCTAGCACCGCTTTAACTGTTTTAGAAGCGCAAAGAGATGGCATCACTAATTTTAGTTTATTTTCTAATCATGTGGTGATTATTCCCGCTCTGAAAGCTTTGTTAGATAACCCAGATTTACAGTTAGACGGTTTTGTTGGGCCTGGTCATGTTAGCATGGTAATTGGCACAGAACCCTATCAAGTTATTGCCCAAGAATATC
Organism: Microcystis sp. LEGE 00066; assembly: GCF_015207925.1. Classification (NCBI taxonomy): domain Bacteria; kingdom Bacillati; phylum Cyanobacteriota; class Cyanophyceae; order Chroococcales; family Microcystaceae; genus Microcystis; species Microcystis sp. LEGE 00066. Next base: position 14,941 of record NZ_JADEVX010000105.1, read on the forward strand.
ATAAACCTATGGTAGTTTCTGGGTTTGAACCCTTGGATATTCTCCAATCAATTTGGATGGTATTAAAACAATTAGATGAGCAGAGATGTGAGATTGAAAATCAGTACGATCGAGTGGTACAAAATCAAGGAAATAGAGTCGCTTTATCGGCAATCAAGCAAGTTTTTGAACTGCGGGATCAGTTTGAATGGCGAGGTTTAGGAGAAATTGCCCAAGGAGGGTTAAAACTGCGAGATGAATACAGTAATTTTGACGCGGAGAAAAAATTTACCCTACCCAATCAGCGTGTTAAAGATCACAAAGCTTGTCAGTGTGGCGAAATTCTTAAAGGTGTTTTAAAACCCTGGGAATGTAAAGTATTTGGTACTGCTTGTACTCCCGAACATCCCATCGGTACTTGTATGGTTTCTAGTGAAGGTGCTTGTGCCGCTTATTATAAGTATGGCAGACATCGGTAAATTTTGGCTCTTCGTTACTCTTTATGCTAAATCAACATACAAGATGCCAAGACAACATACTTCTAACCCAAAAATTCCGAAAGTTTCTAAAGCCATAGCCTCTTCTTTTTATTAGTTTAAGTTTATTGTTGATTCCCTCGACCACCCCATTCGTTGTCCTTCGCTCGAAATAACTAATTATTTCTCCAAACCAGTTTCGGATTGTTTGACAACTCTTAGTAAAAACACTGGAGGATTTTGCCAACCATTCCGAGATGGATAGCATTCCCTCT
>NZ_JADEVX010000106.1:0-15542 GCF_015207925.1 Microcystis sp. LEGE 00066
GTGCCAGCCATTGCGGGGATCGGGGGCAAAATTCAGGTATTTTTTCCCTGAAAATTAGGCAACTGACTACCTCAAAATCGGTAAAACCCCACACCCCACACCCTGCCCCCAGGAAAAGCTTTTTCAGCAAACCCTATCTCTTTATTTGTATATTTTTAAAATTGTATAAAATTGATTTAAGTTTTGTAAAAAGTAGTTGACAAAATCCGATCTAGATGGAACATCACCCTATCCTTAAGGTTGACAAAATGTGGTAAGGTGGACTGAGTAATAAAACTGATCACTAACCTATTATCAGTGACCACTGCCAAATTCACCAGAGAAGGCTAAATATAACTATGTCCAAACGGTTTAAATTCGACTCCTCCGAGATGATTTATCTCACCGATAAACTGATGAATGTGGCCAGCAATCGTTACTCGATCGTCGTGCAAGTCGCTAGACGGGCCAAGCGGGTCCGCTACGATACCGTAGAAAATATCGACGACCCGATGATTAAACCCGTCCAACGGGCTCTGATGGAAATGACCGACGAATTAACCGAACCGGAATTATTACGCGATTAATCCCCTAAAATTGCTGGGGAGCAACCCCTAAACTTCATCGGGGTTGATACCCAGCGCTCTTAGTCTTTCCGCTAGTCGTTGGGCTTTTTGTTCCGCTTCCTGTTTGGCTAAACCTGCTTGAGCGGCGATCAAACGTTCTTGAGCGGCGATCGCCCTTTCCTCTCGATACGGGGAAGAAGGCGATTTTTATTGTAGGAAAGGTTAACCATAGCGATTGTTTTGACTAGGGAAATTACCAAGTATTCGGTTGAAAGTCGGCATCATTAATAATAGCCACCGTATCCCCGGAGGGTTTAATCACAAATAGACCTTTTTTATAAGCATAGCGATCGATTCCCTCGTTGATTTCAATTCCTGCCACTGCACCGTAGGCTCGATAGTTTTGATAATGGGGAAAAGCGATTTTAAAACAAGTCAATTTTTCAATAAATTCATCTACATCATCTTGAGATAATCTCGATTTACATTCCACCACCACGAGATCGGTATCATCCACCCCTAGGATATCAATTTCCATGGCGATGCCCTGACGTTTGACTCTAGCAAGGGGATAAACTTCCTTAATATCAATGCCTTTTTCCTGAAAAAGCCGTAAAACCGCCGGTTCTACCAACTCTTCCACAAATCGACCCCAGCGAGTGGTCAGACTATCTACCGCTTTGCTGGTTCGTTCTACGGTGCGTTTCAGTTCTGTCATCGAGCGATCGCTTTCTAGTTTAGATTCGGCCAGGAGGTTCTCTATTTCGACTCTATGGCGATCATATTCCGCCTTGGATTGGGCAGCCCGGCGATCATATTCCTCAGCCCGGCGATCATATTCCTTAGCCCGGCGATCATATTCCTTAGCCCGGCGATCATATTCCTCGGCGGAAGCGCGGAATAGCTGGTAAATATCCTCAAGAGTTACTGGTTCACTCATAGACTTGCCTCTAAAACACCCCTGATCATTTTAGCGATTCCGTCGAGAAGCCGGACGAGAGCCAGAGAGCAAAACGGAAAGAAATATTAAGAATTATTTAAAAGACTTGACAAATGTGCGGGGGGTAGTCTTTTTCTGGAATTTACTTGGTTCCAAAACTTGCATAATCCTTACAACGCTCAAAGAGCTTGATTTTAGATGAAACTAACGATTATGGGCATTTTATCTGGGGTTGCCTTGGCGAATCTGGGCATATCTGGCATTGCAGAAGCTTTTCAACTGATTCCTTCTGGTCTTAGTCCTGGTAATCAGTATCGCTTGGTATTTGTTACGGATGGCACGATTCAAGCAACAAGCACTGACATAAATACCTACAATACCTTTGTTGACAATGAGGCGCACACCTCAACAATATTAAATGACGCTTTTACGAATGTAGGAATCGACCCTGCTAGTATTACTTGGAAGGTGATCGGTTCGACAGCTAGTGTGAATGCGATCAACAATACCTCAACCAATACAGTTGACACCAGTGTCCCTATCTATGGTCTAGATGGCAAACTGATCGCCTTCGGTAACTCCGACCTGTGGGATGGCGATATCTGTCCCCATATACCAGCGGCTGGCATCATTTGTCATGATGGTGGTATTTCGATGTCCCAATCTGGTCATTATTTATTCGGTGATGTGTGGACGGGGACTTTATCTTCGGGAGTTGCTTGGTCGGAACCTAATTTAGGTCCACTTGGGTCGGTACCGGTAACTATCGGATCGAGCTATGGAACGAACGTAACTTGGATTCGTTATGGGAGCGATTTTGGTCCAGGGTTTAACGGTCCGGTAGCATTCCGCCCTTTGTACGGAATCTCTTCGGTGCTGACGGTTCCCACCCCGACTGCGACCACTCCAGAACCTTCTAGCCTTCTCGGTTTTATCACCTTGGGCGGATTAATGCTAGGGGGTACCGTCCGCAAAGCGCGGAAGTAATACCTACAAGGGAGAGGAGGCGAGGGTTTCCTCTCTCGAAGCGGAGGTTTTCGATACTTTATTTGGTATCATCAAGTAAGAGAAGCTTGATTTATGTTGGTACAGAAATGATGAATCAAAAAATTACTGCTATTTTCAATGGAGAAGCTTTTTATCCTACTGAAACCTTTAATCTTAAGCCGAATACTAAAGTAAAATTGACAATAGAAACTCAATTAATTGATGAAGAGCAATTGCAAATAATGGCAGATGATCAGGATATTTTAGGAGAAATCGCTACCATTAATCAGGAGTTTATGGTCTCTGAAATGGACGGTTTGTAGAAAATGACTATCGCAAGAGGTGAAATTTATTTCGTTAATCTTAACCCGATTCAAGGAAAAGAGCAAGCAGGAACTAGACCAGTTTTAGTATTATCTATTGATGTGATCAATCAGTTACCCTTAGTGGTGATGGTAGTGGTGGGGACGAAAGGAGAAAATATTCGCCAAGATTATCCGACTAATGTTCGCGTTTCGACTGATGAAAGTGGGCTTCCTTTAGAAACAGTCTTTCTTGGTTTTCAAATTCGTTCAATTGATAAAAATCGCTTCCCCTCGGCACCAGTTGGGAAACTATCCGAAGAAAAAATGCAAGAAATTGAAACGGCAGTCCGGTATTGCCTAGGATTGTAAGGAGATTTTATATTTTTGGCACGGCGTTTATCCATAGCTCCTGCAAGCGTGGTATTTCATTGATGCTAATTCTAGCAGATAGCCTCGAGGCGCTCTGACCAAGGTAGTCCTGGCAGCGATAACCACAGCGCGCAACTTCCGCAAGAATGCTAATATAAAAAAGCTATTGGCTAATTTTTTCCTATTTTAACTCGCAATATGCTCCCGTCTAATCTCGATCGCATCGTCGAACGCCTCAAACGTCGTACCGATCCTAAGCAAAAATACGAACAATTACTAGCTTTTGCTAAAAAACTAGAACCAATACCAGAATCTGCCAAAATACCCGCTAATAAAGTCCATGGCTGTGTATCCCAAGTTTATATCACTGCCGACCTCGAAAATGGCCAAGTTTGGTACAAAGGGGATTCCGACGCGCAATTAGTCAAGGGTTTAGTGGCTTTGTTAATCGAGGGGTTAAATGGACTGACTCCCTCGGAAATCCTGCAAGTCACCCCGGATTTTATCGAAGAAACCGGTTTAAAAGTCAGTCTTACCCCTTCCCGCGCCAACGGATTTTATAATATTTTCCAATTAATGCAGAAAAAAGCTCTCGGTTTTCAGTTGGGAATGTCCGCTTAGATGTCTAGTTTTCTGGTTCCGGTTCCTTTGATTCGGGAATCTCGCAGTTTTGGAAACGAGTATCCACCAGCGAACGCGTGCAACCCCAATTACTCGGTATTCCCGACGGCCAACCCATCCGCAAAGCTTCCGGACAGATGGCCATCACCGTTAGCTGACAGTCAATTAACTGAAAACCCTCTTTCTCACACTGTTTGAGACTGTGTTTGAGAATGGAATCATTGTTAAATTCGATGGTTTTATTACACTGAATACAGACCAAATGATGATGGTGATGGGGATAGGGTTGATTGAGTTCGTAGTGTTTATGACCCTCGGCCAATTCCAACTCCCGCAAAATTCCCATCCGCGACATTAGTTTAACACTGCGGTAAATCGTCGATAAACTAATTCCTTCCCCCCGTTTGTCCAGTAATTCCTGCAATTCTTCGGCACTGAGATGATTGCCTTTCGGTAAATTCTGGAAAACGTGCAGAATTTTCTCTCGCTGGGGAGTTAAGCGCCACCCCCGCGCATTGAGTTCCGCTTTCAGGGAGGAGGCAGTGTAGGCAGACATAAGCGATCGACTCTCAATAAAAGCTATTTAATTGACAATGATAGTCGTTTCGGCGAGCCATTGGCAACAGTTTTCAGTAGTTGAAAATTCTCCCCCCATTCAAGTATGAAAAATTACTATGAAATCCTCCAAATTCCCCGTAATGCCAGTAATAATCAGATAAAAGCCGCTTTTCGTCGTCTGGCCCGGCAATATCACCCCGATTATAATCCCAATGATCCAGAGGCAGTGACAAAATTTCGCGAAATTGAACAAGCTTATCGGGTTTTGAGCGATAAAGACAAAAGAAAAGAGTATGATCGCAGTTTATCCCCAGAAATACCCACTTTTCAGCGCAGTGCCGAGGATTTTTATCAACAGGGATGGCACTACGCTCAAGAGAAAAATTATCAACTAGCGATCGCATTTTACCAGCAAGCGATCGCAATTAATCCGCAATTTTGGCAGGCCTATCTGCAGCGGGCGGAAGTTTACTACCATAATCAGCAGGATCGGCAAGTTTTAAGCGATTGTCGGCAAGTTTTGCAGTTAAAACCCGATTGTTCCCAAGCTTACTATTACCTCGGTTTATCCCGTCAACGACTCGGTTACACCCAATCCTCCCTAGAAGCTTATGGCAAAGCAATCGCCATTGACCAAAATAATCCCCAATTCTATTATCAAAGAGGATTGGCTCTAGAGGAACTCTCGGAACTGCCAGCAGCACGAAAAGATTTTCAAATAGCAGCCAAGAAATTTAAGCAACAGGGAAATTTTCGCCGCTATCATGCCATTATTAATAAGTTAAAATATGTTCATAAAAGTTATCGACAACAGCAATCAATTAAGTGGTCAAAAACTCTTTTTATTATTTTTAATTTGCTGAAAATATCTTTTTTATCTTTGCTCAAACCCAAGACCGGTCTAGCAGAGTCTTTTTTTAAGCTTGACCGTAATCAGGCTTTAGCTACCGGGATATTGGCGGCAATCGTCAGCAGTTTTTTTATCGCTTTTACTTGGCAAAACTGGACAGTTAAATCTGAGTTTTTACTGTTATTAGGTTGGGCAGCATTTCCTTTTATTACTCTGACTTTATCTAGCTGGTTAGGCAGAAAATTAAGTAATAAATATGGTAGTTTTACTGGCGATATATTTTTAGCTGGCCTAATAATTTTGCCCTTTTCCATCATCATTTTGCTTACCTCCTATTTATCCATAAATGGTGATATTATTGGCGCAATTATCGGTGTAACGGGGGGTTATCTAACCGGAATACTCTACTATAGTTATCGCCATTTATCCAATATTTCTTCGCAGATATCTTTACTTTTACTCCCTTTTGTGCTAGGTTTTCTTACGGTTAATATCTGGGGAGTTTATTATTATCTCTAAATCTTCTGGGGTATTACAGTTAAATAAAATCTCGGAATTATCGATAATTAATTCCTCCACCACAGCGGCATTTAACCACTTTTGAAAAGAAGTGCCTCCCTGCTTAATATAAGTCTGCAAAGATGCTAAACAACGACGATGATAAAAAGCACAGAGAGGCTCCCAACGATTGTCGCACCGAGGAACCGAAGCCATAGCATTTTCTGGTACAGTGGCTAATAATCTTGACCATTCTTGAATAATTGAAGACCTGAGTAAAGGTAAATCACAAGGGAGTAATAAAACCCAATCGGTTGATACAAAAGTTAATCCCAAGGCAAAGGCCAATAAAGGCCCCCTAGTGGGGAGAGGTTCCTTGATTATTTGGCAGCATTGGGGAATGATCAGTTCATAACGTTCCGGCCAAGGCGTAATCACAGACACTTGTACTGCACAATCTTGGGCAATTAAACAGATGTTCTCCAGAAAAGAGAGACCCTGAAAAGATAACAAAGCTTTATCTCGTCCCATACGGGAACTTTGACCACCAGCCAGAATTAACGCCGTTAAAGCGGGAAAATAACTCATAATAACCAGTTTTAAAGGATAAACCACAGAGGCACAAAAAACACGAAGAAAAAGACAGAAAGGACAAGAGAGCCTACTAATCTAGGCAACTTGCTCAAATCTATGCTAGTCTCTTGACAATTAATAATGTCTCCATAAACAAGCAATAGATGAATTCCCATTTAATCAAAGTTCCCTTTGTTGATTTAACTTGGCAAAATCAGCCCCTACAAGCACAAATTACTGAGGCAATCCAAATAGTTATCGACCGAGGAGATTTTGTTTTAGGCCAAGCTTTAGCCGAATTTGAAACCGCCTTTGCCCAAGCTTGCGGAGTCGAGTATGCTGTGGGAGTAGCTTCTGGCACTGCTGCTCTTGCCCTAGCTTTACAAGCTTACGGCATCGCTGCCGGGGATGAAGTGCTAGTCCCCGCTAATACCTTTGTCGCCACCCTCATGGGTGTTATTCAAGCGGGGGCCAAACCGATTTTAGTTGATTGTCACCTCGAGACGGCCTTAATTGACCTTGCAGCGGCCGCCCAAAAAATTACCCCCAACACCCGCGCCATTCTCCCAGTACACCTGTACGGACAGATGGTATCACCCCAACAATTACAGGATTTTGCCCGCAGCCATAGTCTGATTATCTTTGAAGATGCGGCCCAAGCCCATTTAGCCAGTAGAGAAGGTTATCGCGCCGGCAGCGTCGGTGTGGCGGCGGGGTTTAGTTTTTATCCCAGTAAAAATTTAGGTGCTTTTGGCAATGGCGGAATTTTAGTGAGCAATGATCCCGAAATTAGCCAAAAAGCCCGCAGTTTAAGAAATTATGGCGCACCAAGCAAGTATTTCCACACCGATATCGGCACTAATAGCCGTTTAGATAGCATACAAGCCGCCATTTTAAACATTAAATTACCCCATCTGGAAGGCTGGAATCAGACCCGTCAGCGAGCGGCAAGACAATATGATCGGCTGTTGGCTCCTTTAGCCGATAAGGGCATTTTACCCATAAGAGACGAAACCGAGACTGGTCATGTCTATCATCTCTACGTTATTCGCCTCCTCCCCCATTGTCCCGTTGATCGCCAACAACTACAAGAACAATTAACTGCCGTCGGTATTCAAACTGGCATTCATTATCCGATTCCTTGTCATCTACAACCGGCCTATCGCTACCTGGGTTATCAACAGGGAGACTTTCCCAATGCAGAGACTCTCTGTGAAGAAATTGTCTCTCTCCCCATGTACCCCGGCATCCGGGAGGAGCAAATTGCCATCGTGGTTGAACAGATCACTGCGATCATCGGGTAACATAAATTCAGAATTTGTCACTAAATCGCTCTGTCCTATGGGTATTAGTCCTTCCTTATCCACCGTCTCCCAGAAAAATCGGCAATCTTGGCTGATGATCGGTTTCTTGGCGGTTATCTATGGTCCGGTGATCTTTCACTGGTACGATGGTTGGCTGAATAAATCGATCGGCATCGAACACGAATACTTTAGCCACGGCTTGATCGGCCTTCCCTACGCCGCCTATATTGTCTGGCAGAATCGCAAAAAATGGCAACGCCTCGAAGATCGCTCCCACCCCCTCGGAGCGTTTTTGTTAACCCTAGGAGCGATTTTTTATCTCCTCGGTTCCTCCCTTTGGGTTAGTATGTCTTTCCCGATTATTTTAGCGGGAATCTGTCTCTGGTTAAAAGGAAGGGAAGGTTTTAAATTACAGGGATTTCCTCTACTTTTAACGGCTTTAGCGACTCCTAATCCTATACCATACCTGATCGCTCCTTATACTCTACCCCTACAGGTTTTTATTGCTGCTTGCTCTGGTTTTATTCTCCAGCAAGCGGGCCTAGATGTCTCTGTTGACGGTATTTATGTCGCGGTAGAAGGTAGGACGGTGGAAATCGCTCCCTACTGTGCGGGGCTGAAAATGTTATTTACCAGTCTTTACGTCACGCTGCTGCTGCTCCATTGGACTAATACTATCGAAAACGGCCGTAAAACCCGCTTTATGCTCCTTAGTGCCTTTGGAATTAGTGTTGGAGCTAACATCATTCGCAACGCGCTTTTAGCTTGGTTTCACGGCACAGGACAGGAGGAAAACTTTACATTATTCCACGATGGCTGGGGGGGCGATTTATACTCCGTCTTGATGTTGTTACTGATCTTTTTGGTCTTCCAAATCATGCACTATCGCGAGGTAGTCAGGAAACAGTCCCTGGCTCAAGAGGAAGTTCACCAGGATGATTAGTGGAAAAATTCCGGACGAGGCAAGTTTAGTGTTAGATAAAATCAAAAAAAAGCTACCGGGTAATTATTTTCTGCTGTTGTGCTTGCTGCTGATTTTGATTTTAGGGGGTATCTTACCCAATTTAATTTCTGGCCAGTGGTCTTGGCTGGATCAACCGAGAATCGGTAATATTCAGAAAATGCTGGCCCTACAAGAATCGGGAATCAAGTTCTCTGACCTGAAAACCACCGACCGGAGCCAAGGTGAAATCGGTGAGGGAAAATGGTCGGTACAAGTGGTGGAAAGTCCTGATGGCAAGAGGATCACCGTGCTTTTAAAGCCACAGGTTTACTATAAAAGTCAACCGGGAGTAGAATGGTCAGATATAAGTTCTATTAGTCGTTGGAATCAGGGGGAAACAACCGAGCTATCAATTCCCACCCAGTCAGGAGGAAAGGCCACGGCTAGATTCTATCGGGCTTGGACACAAAGCACTTTTGCCGTGGTGCAATGGTATGCTTGGCTAGGTGGTGGTCATTACGATCCCTCGGTGTGGTATTGGCTTGACCAATGGGCGCAATTAAAAAGACAAAGAGTACCCTGGATAGCCGTTTCCTTGCTAATTCCCTTAGACCCGATGAAAGAACTGCAAACTCTCACCCCCTTTGCTCTCAATCTCGCCACGGAAGTGCAGAGTTACTTAGAACAAAATGTCTTAAGTCAATTAACTTCTCTGCCTGAGACCAAAAAAGAAAAGTAGTTTTTCTGCTCCCAACTATCTGTTTAAAAAAAACTAGCTCAAGGCACTTTTCTAGTCCTTAATAGCTTCTTTGTTCCTCTCCCACTAGATAACTCTCAGAAAATAAATTGATAGATCTGTATGATTCCACCAATGCTCAACAAGTTTTTGCCAGTTAGTTTATTCAGAACCGGGGCCATAGCCTTATCAGGGTTTAGTCTGACAGGGTTCTTATGGGTAATTCCCTCCGAGAGCCTCAAGGCCCAGGGTCCTTTGTCTATACCCCAGACTCAACCTGGATCTGGGTTGGAATTTTTGCCCCCCGAACCGCCTAATCCCACCTTTCCTGAAAACACGATTCCCCCCGCTGGCTACAGTCCCCCGGTTTACTCTCCCAATAATCCCCAATCCCGACAAATTCAGACCTATCGACTCGATATAGGCGATCAAATTACTGTCTCGGTTCCTGATTTTCCCGAATTTAATTCCGCAAGTCCGGTGGATCCCGATGGGAATTTTCTAGTGCCGATTTTAGGCCGCATTCCGGTACTCGGCTTGACTTTAGACGAAGTGCAAACTAAAATCCGCCTCGAATTGGGGCGAAAATACTTGCGGGAGGAACCAGAAGTCATTGCTGTTCTAACCACTGCCCGTCCCGTCCAGTTGACCATTCTGGGAGAGGTACAGCGACCGGGGTTTTATAGTATTGCTCCTAATACTTCCCTAGTACAGGTAATTTTGGCAGCGGGTGGTGGCACTCCCAGAGCCGATCTGCGTTCGATCCTTGTCCGTCGGGTTTTAGTCGATGGTACAGTGTTAGAGGAGAAACTTGACCTTTATACTCCCTTGATTAAGGGGGAACGCTTGCCAGATCTGCGTCTGCAAGGAGGTGATGCCGTGGTTGTTTCCAAGTTAGAAGTGGGCCAAGAAACGGGATATAATCGCACATTGGTGGCTAGAACCACCCTCGCCCAGCAGAATATTACCGTCAGGGTTTTAGCTCCCTCAATTCCTTCGGGAATTTCCCTGAGAAATGTTTCGATTCCTAATGGCAGTACCTTCCTCGATGTGGTGGCTAGTTTACCGGTTTCCGATCGCCTGCGGATTAATGTCAATGAAGTGTCCCTGCTACGTTTTGACAGTGCCAAAGGGGGAATTGTTAGTCAAACTTTGAGTCCGATAGCGGCAGTTAGGGGAGATATCTCCCAAAATGTTCCCTTAGAAGATCAAGACGTAATTATCGTCACCCGCACCCTATTAGGGGAAATTTTCGCCGCTTTTAATATCATTACCCAACCCATTCGGGATATTTCCAGTTTTACCAATACAATTCTCGACTTTGGCAATCAATTCAATAACTTCAATAATTGAGGTGCAACTTGCTCCCTTCACTCCTTAACACAACTTCATAAGCTAGGATTTCAAGGACGAGAATAACTCTTGACCGCTAAAATGTAAAAAATCTGGGAATATATTAAAAAGCTATGGCTCTACCAATTGTTAAACGATTTCTCATCTCGCTAGATCAGAACAAATTTGTGGGAATATTCGTCTTCCTCGTCTGTTTAGGTGGTTCTGCGATCTTTGCTCTCCTCCCCGATCCAGAGAAACCCCCCACATTTTATCGGGCGGTGGGACAACTAGCCTATCGGGTACCGCCGCCAGCTTTTACCAGTACGGGAAGCCAACTGCAAGAACAAGGGCGGACTATCGATCGCGATTTACTGCTATCTCCCCGGGTATTGATCAATACAGCCAAAAAATTGCAATTTAATCAAGAACAGCTCGTTAAAATTCGCGATCAAGATTTAAAAATCACCTTCCCGGGTGAAGCGGCGGGAAAAAATAATAGCGATCAACCCCAAGAGATACTTTTAGAGTTAACGTCCGACTCCCGGGCCAAGGCGGAGTTAATTCTCGAAACCTTGATGAAGGAAATGGTGGAATACAGCCGCTGGCTGAATACTTCCCAGTTACGCGCCCGCATAGAAGCTCTCGGTGTCCGGCTTAACGAAGTCCAAAAAGATTTAACCAGAGCCGAAGAAAAATTTTATCGCTACATTAGTAGCCAGGGTTCAGATTTACTGGCCATTCAAGATGGGAGTTTATTCACCGCGATCACCAGTAGTCAACAGCAACAGCGAGAAATTCGTCTAGGACTGCAAGGCATTCAAGGACAAATTGATAGTCTGAGTAAACAACTCGATTTAACCCCCGATCAGGCCTACACCTCCTCAGCCCTTAGTGCCGACCCGATTATTGCCAGTATCCGAGCGCAGATCTTGGACACAGAAGCCCAATTGGAACGACTAGAGAAGGATTTACGTCCCGAACATCCCGCCGTAGTTAAATTACGCAAGCAACAAGAAGTTAACGAATCTCTCTTACAAAAAAGAGCCGCCGAGGTGATCGGAAAAGATGGTGTCCTGACCTCTCTTCCCAGCAATCGCATCCGTCAGCAAAGTAATCTCGATGCCGCCCGTCAACAACTAGCGGGTCAATTAGTCGCCCTGCAAACTCAGCGCGAGGGTTTGATGAAACAATTAGAATCTTTAGTGACTCAGGAACAGCAATTACGCTCCCAATACGAGAAATTCCCCGATAAACAGCTACAGCAAGCTCGTTTAACCCAAGCCGTCGCCTTTCAAAGGGGTATCTACGAGAATATTCTCAATGCGCTGGTGGATGCTCAGGCCGCAGAAGCGGAAACCGTGGGTAGTCTCACCGTCGCCCAACCGCCGGTCGCTGAACCGATCGAACAGGTGTTTAACCGCAAGAATCGTCTCTTGATTCTCTTGGCGGGTGCTGGTTTGGGAACTTTAGCCGGATTGGGTGTGATCCTGCTGTTAGCAGTGATCGATGATCGCCTGCACAGTCCCCAAGAATTGCGGGAAGCTTTGGTTAGTCGGGATATACTACTCTTGGGACAATTGCCGATTGTCCGGAATTTAGAGGGCGAGGAAATCGATCCGATTCTCGCCGATGCTAATGCCAATTATCTCCCCTACTACGAACGTTTACGCAGTACCCTGCGACTTGTTGGCGGCAGCGAAAAGGTGAAAGTGGTTGTTGTCACCAGTATTACTGGCGGAGAGGGGAAAACCGCCACTGCCTATAATCTGGCCATCGCCGCGGCTTTAGCGGGCCGACGGACTCTGTTAGTCGAAGGAGATCTGAGAAGTCCTTCTAAGTCCGAAGAAATCGGAGTCACTCCCGATCCCAATTCTTTCCGAGAACCCCTACTTTACTACGGGGCAAAAAGTAAATCGATCCGGCTGGCCCCAAATATAGAAAACCTTTCCATTTTGCCTAGTCCCGGTCCGCAAAAACAAGCGGCAGCTATCATTGAATCGAGCGAATTACAATTGATTCTCAAAGATTCTAGCGGCCGTTTCGATCTGGTGATTGTCGATACTCCTTCTCTGTCTAGCTGTAATGATGCGCTGCTCTTAGAAGAACTAGCGGACGGGATTATTCTGGTAACGCGCCCGCCCATAACTCGTTCTAGTCTCTTGAGTGAAGCAACTGACCAGTTAACAGAAGCGGAAGTGAAAATTTTAGGGGCGGTGATTAACTACGTCGATATTACACCGACTCTCAACACCGCCGAACCAGGACTGCCGCCTTTGATAGTTCCCCCAACAGGGGGACAAATAGAGACAGAGGAAGTGAAGGTGGAGGTATAAATGGGGTTACATTTGACAAAATCTTCGGGCTCGATCGAATTGTGGTTCTTGCCAAGAAAAAGCAAAATGACTGATACTATCTATGGTGGGAAAAGCTAGGCGAATTGCTGCCATTTGCACTTCTAAGGAGGGACGATTGTTATAGGGTTGTCCCCATAAACCGGCTAAAGCTGGGATAACAGGAGTTTGATTTCCCCTGCTTTCTACTACTCTTTTGATCTGATTAACTACACAGGTAGTATCGTTACAATTAGCGTAGGACATGGGATGCCATTCTAGGGAAGCGGGAAAACTATCCCAAGCTTGTAAACGGGAATCAAAACCTTGATTACCCACAAGACGATTCCCATCGGGAAAAAACACTGCTCCGGCGGGAATTCCCTGACGTTCCACCAGGGCAGAAAAATAACTAATATAATCAATGACACCCTGGGCAGCATGGGCAACCGCTAGGAACCAAAGTTCTAGTTTTAGGCGATCAAAACGACTTTTAACTGATTGTTTCATCTCCTCTTCTAAAGGTATTCTTCCTTGCCAAAGAGGGGCGGTTTCTTGGGGATAAAGGCGATCGGCTTCGACGATATTATCAGGGGAAATTTTGCCACGAGTCAGATAGCGATCGATGAGAAATTTGCCCTTATTATTCAATCCTCGATTAATTAAAGCTTGTCGAGATACGGGACTAAAAATCCATAAATCTTTGACATCATCAGCAACGGAATCGACTCCCGTTCCTCTGGGATAGCGAATATAATCAAATAAAACTCCATCGGGACGACGTTGTAAAATGGCTTCTAGGAGAATTAAATAATCCTGTCGCGCTTGATTGCTGTAGGGATCGACAAAAGTTTGGGATTGATCATCGACAAAAGAGGTGCTATCTTGTCCTTTACCATTGCGTGCTAATACCTCCTGTCGATAGGGTTTTAAGCTATAAGCATAGCCAAAATTGAGGCTAAATAACCAAGCATAAACCTTTAAACCGCGTTTATGTCCCTGTTCGATTGCCTGTGCTAATAAATCGACATTTCCGGCACTGGGATTTTTAATGACGCTATCCCAAACGGTGGGATTATTGTTAGGAGGTAATAGGACTTGACCATCGGCAAAAACTTCCACATAAACCGTATTATAACCTTTGGCCACGATGCGATCAAGGATACTTTCCATCGATCCGGGACGGCTATCACAGGAGTAGAGACGTAACCAGATCGCCTGTTCCTGTAACCAGTGTCGGGAACGGCAAAAGCGCAATTGTTCAGCATATTTCTGTACTAAGATGTTATATTCTTGGGGCGAGGTTTGACGCAGATTTTCTTGTTGTTGGATTTCTGATTCGGACAGTTGACAATTATCATTGACAGCGAGACTAGAGTTAATCCCTAGAGGACTAATCCAGAGAATTGTAGCGAGGAAACAAGATAGCGATCGCAGATAATTAACTTTCTTTAACATAGTTGTTCACAGCGTTTGCTATTTTTTATTGTTTTTATTTTCAGATAAATAGCCATTTTTCAGGAGAAAAGCGCTCAGAGCAGTGGGAAAGTCTGGATATTTTCCGATCACTGTATTTTCGCCATGGATATCGAGACCCCAATCGGAGTTTTTATCGTAATTAGCGAGGAGAAATTGCCAAGCTTCTTCGTATTCTCCTAGGATAATTTTCTGTGCCACATAACCAGCCAAAATGCCATTAACTTCGCCTTTTTCTTTTTTAGCTAACTGAAAAGCTTTCAGCATTGCTGCTAAAGTTTTTCTTAATTCTTGGGGATATTTTCTAGTGACATTTGCTAATTTACCCTGTTGAAAAGTATAAATTTTGGAGGGAGGAAAAGAGGCGGCATAGGAACTAAAAGCATATAAAAAAGCATTATCAACGGTGACAAATTCATAATTATTATCTCCATCTAAATCTTCAAAAGAACCACCAATACCATCTAAAAACCCCGTTTCTTCTCTAATAAATTTATCTTTTTGCCAAGTATAAATTACCAAAGATGTGCAGCAGTGAGCGCCGCCGCTATAGGTGGAGATGATAATCTCATCGATGCCATTATTATCTAAATCTCTTAATTCCACATAGCCAGATCCAAAGGCACTATACCCGCTATTTTGCTGATAAAGTTGCTCGTTATAAAAAATTTGATAAGAAATATTATTAATGTCAGAATTATCATCAATTTTCTCGTTTAGGTCGATGGGTTGATAGCTAACTTGTACCTTAATTTTTCCCGATTTAATCACTTGATTTCTTAGGGGTTGACTGGTATCAAAATCGAGTTTAGTCACGGCTAAACTCGCGGCCGCATTGCCCAACAATTGAGATAATAAGCAGCAAATAAAGCAAGTTTTGCTAATATCCATCGGCTAATTCCCAGAGAGAGATTAATATCAGTGTAAGTAGCTGGTTATAATTAAATTAAAAATGGATTTCAGGTTCGATCCCCCCTAGCCCCCCTTGATAAGGGGGGAAGCCGAAGGCGGGGGGATCCCCCTTAATAAGGGGGGCATCTGAAAGTTTTTAATACCCACCTACTTATCTTACTTATTTTTACCGACAATCAGCCGTTAACTTTTCGAGAAACCCCATCTATTCCAAAGTTTTAACGCTCAAAACTTGGGGGGGGGTGGCATCGGGGGGATAG
>NZ_JADEVX010000107.1:0-15468 GCF_015207925.1 Microcystis sp. LEGE 00066
GTCCGCCCCAACACCAAAGCCCCCCTTGCCTTAACCCTGAAGCTAAACGGCTATTCCACGGCGCAGTTCGGTAAATGCCACGAAGTACCGGTTTGGCAAACCAGCCCGATCGGTCCCTTTGACGCTTGGCCCTCCGGCGGGGGTGGATTCGAGTATTTCTACGGCTTTATCGGTGGCGAAAATAACCAGTGGGAGCCGGCACTGTACGAGGGAACAACCCCGATCGAACCGCCGAAAACCCCGGAGGAGGGCTATCACCTGACCGAGGATCTGGCTGATCGAGCGATCGCTTGGATTAGTCAACAAAAAGCCCTCGCCCCCAATAAGCCTTTCTTTGCCTACTTCGCCCCCGGCGCAACCCACGCCCCCCACCACGTCCCGAAGGAGTGGATCGACAAGTATCGAGGCCAATTCGCTCACGGTTGGGATCGCCAGCGTGAGATCACCTTTGCCCGACAGAAAGAACTGGGCGTAATTCCCCAAAATGCCGAACTCACCCCCCGTCACGCCGAAATTCCCCCATGGGATGACATGGACGAGCGCCTGAAGCCGGTATTAGAGCGCCAGATGGAGGTGTACGCCGCCTTTCTGGAACATACCGATGATCAGGTGGGGCGAGTGATTCAAGCCTTAGAAAAGCTAGAAATCCTCGACGATACGCTAATTTACGTCATCGTCGGTGATAACGGTGCTTCCGCCGAGGGAACGCTGCAGGGCGCGTTTAACGAGATGGCCAACTTTAACGGGTTAGCGAGTCTAGAAACCCCGGAATTTCTCCTCTCGAAACTAGATGACTTCGGTGCGCCCGATTCCTATAATCACTACGCGGTCGGTTGGGCTTGGGCGATGAGTAGCCCCTATAAGTGGACGAAACAGGTCGCTTCCCACTGGGGCGGCACCCGCAACGGTACGATTGTTCGTTACCCCAAACTCATCCAGGAAAAAGGTGGGATTCGTCACCAATTCTGTCACGTCATTGATGTGGCCCCGACGGTGTTGGAAGTGGTAGGCATTCCCGAACCGACGATGGTTAACGGTGTCCTACAAAGTCCCTACGAGGGTACGAGTATGGTTTATACCTTTAACGACGCGGCTGCCCCCGAACGTCATGATGTGCAGTATTTCGAGATGTTTGGCAATCGGGGCATCTATTACAAGGGTTGGAGCGCGATTACCAAGCACCGCACCCCGTGGGTGATGACTGGACAGACGATGGTTCCTTTCGATGATGATATCTGGGAACTATACGACGGCAGTACGGATTGGACGCAAGCTCGGGATCTCTGCCAGGAAATGCCAGAGAAACTGCACGAACTACAGCGACAATTTCTGATCGAGGCGGTTAAGTATAATGTACTGCCCCTAGACGATCGCCAAGTGGAACGGATCGATCCCGCCACCGCCGGCCGACCCACCCTCGCCGGGGGAAACTCGCAATTATTTTTCGCCGGAATGGGGCGTTTGTCCGAAAATAGCGTCATCAACATCAAAAATAAATCCTTCTCGGTAACGGCGGAACTGGAAATTCCCCC
Source organism: Microcystis sp. LEGE 00066 (assembly GCF_015207925.1). Taxonomy (NCBI): domain Bacteria; kingdom Bacillati; phylum Cyanobacteriota; class Cyanophyceae; order Chroococcales; family Microcystaceae; genus Microcystis; species Microcystis sp. LEGE 00066. The sequence goes on from NZ_JADEVX010000107.1 coordinate 1,533, forward strand.
GGAAGGCGCGGACGGGGTGATTATCGCCCAAGGCGGCCGCTTCGGTGGTTGGAGTGTCTATAGCCACGATGGAAAAGCCAAGTTCGTCTATAACGTGCTGGGGATTGAAAGTTTTATCACCGAGGCGACGGAGACGATCCCTGCTGGCAAGCATCAGGTACGGATGGAGTTTGCCTACGATGGTGGTGGTTTAGGACGGGGGGGGAATGTCACCCTCTACTACGACGGTCAACCAGTGGGTACGGGTCGGGTAGAACGAACTCAGGCTTTTATTTTCTCCGCCGACGAAACCACGGATATCGGCTACGAATCTGGTACCCCCGTGGCGGCGGAATATACCTCGAAAACCAGTCGTTTCACTGGTAAGATCGGTTGGGTTCAACTCGATCTGGGTACGGACGATCATGACCACCTGATTGACCCGGAGGAACGTCTGAAAATTATCATGGCCCGGCAGTAGAAAAGGGGACTTGTGATACTGGTAGTTTTATCTAGACTATCCCTCGGTTAAAAGCAAAAAAATTGAGCTTAAATTAGCAAGTTTGTCCTATGGAATGGTCTTTTTTGAGAAACTTTGCCATCACTTTATTCGCCCTCTTAAATCCTCTGGGGATGCTGCCGATTTTTATTAGTTACACCGCTCGCGAACGTAAAGAAGTACAAAGACTCGTGGCTCTATTTGTCTCGTTAACTGTCTTGTGTTTGTTATTGATTTTTATGTTTATCGGAACGGCAATGCTAAAATTCTTTGGTGTCACCTTAGACTCTTTTCGCCTGGCTGGTGGCGTGCTTTTGTTGATTATCGGTATCAACATTGTTAACGGTTCTGGGGCAGGGACAAAAGAGCTTTTAATTAATGAGCAAGGAGGGGATTATCTCAGCGAAGCTAAGTCAGTTTATCGGCAGATTGTTATTCCTATGGCTATGCCTTTATTAGTGGGTCCTGGGGTGATTGCTAACGTTATCCTTTATGCCAGTGAAGCCGAATCAAAGCTGGGTAGGGGTACAAGCATTGAACTGATTTTGATGACAATTTTAGTCAGTTTTTTAGTCTTTCTCATCCTTGCTGCTGGCAAATGGTTACAAAGACTTTTAGGAGATATTGGCTTGAGTATTACTCAGCGAGTTATGGGCCTATTTGTAGCGGCGATCGGAGTACAATTTATGGTGACAGGTTTGATTAATATTTTTGTCGATCAGATCGTTCCGAGACTACCACCATAGCCAATTGCTAATTAGTCTAAATGTTAGCCAAGAAAATTACTGGAAATATCAAATAAGCTGTTGTATATTTAAACTGGGTATTAAGGAGAGCAATCATGAGAAATTCTGAGCATTTGACCAAATCCCTGAAGCATTTTCATTATACACTTTTTCTGGGAGTAGCGGTCATGGCAATCACTAGCTGGGGGATGCCCAATATTTCTGTAGCCCAGACTACTCCTGCTCAAGAAAAAGTGCAGTTAATGTTCGTGCAAACGGCGGAAGATATTAAGGTAGATGCCGTTATCATGATGGTAAGGGCCTAGTTTTTCCCGATTGAGATCAACCTAATTGGACGGAATTTCTCGATCAAGGTTTTGGTATGGCGGCTTGTTATCAAACCTCCGATACAAGTATTAATAGTACGGCGATGCGGCGGCTGGTAGCAACCTACGGGATGCTTTCCTATTCTTTATCCGTCTCGATTATTGCTATTATTTTTGGCATGATCGGTAATTTACTCTCAGCAAAAAAGATATTTTATTAAGGAAGTCATGGTTCATCAGAAAATTAATCTCGATCACCTCAGTCCGGAAGAGGCACTAATTACCCCCACCTATGCTTCCCGCGCCCTGACTTCCGCTGTACCTAAATACGAGATTCCCGAGGGGGAAATGCCGCCGGCGGCGGCGTACAATTTAATCCGCGATGAACTTGCCCTTGATGGTAATTCTCGTCTGAATTTGGCTACTTTTGTCACCACTTGGATGGAACCGGAAGCCAAACAATTAATGGCGGAAACCTTCGATAAAAACATGATCGACAGGGATGAATACCCACAAACCGCCGAAATTGAACTGCGTTGTGTGAATATGATCGCTAGACTCTGGAATGCTCCCGAAGGCGCAGCGGCAACTGGTTGTTCTACCATTGGTTCCAGTGAAGCCGCGATGTTGGGAGGCATGGCTTTAAAATGGCAGTGGCGCAAACGCCGACAAAAAAAGGGTAAACCCACCGACAAACCTAATTTAGTCATGGGCATTAATGTACAGGTTTGTTGGGAAAAATTCTGTCGTTATTGGGAGGTAGAACCGCGTTTTGTGCCGATGGAAGGGAATCGTTTTCACCTCGATGCGACGGAAGCAATTCAACTAATTGATGAGAATACGATCGGGGTAATTGCCATTATGGGTAGTACCTTTGATGGTAGTTACGAACCCGTCCAAGAAATTAATGATGCCCTAGAAAAATTGAACAGAGAAACCGGCTGGGAAGTTCCTCTGCACGTCGATGGTGCTAGTGGTGGTTTTATTGCTCCTTTTCTTGATCCCGATTTAGTCTGGGATTTTCGCCTCAAATGGGTTAAATCGATTAATGCTTCTGGACATAAATACGGTTTAGTCTATCCCGGTGTCGGTTGGATTATCTGGCGAGATCGGCAAGAATTGCCAGAAGAATTAATTTTTCATTGTAATTATTTAGGCGGTGATCTGCCTAATTTTGCTCTGAATTTTTCTCGCCCCGGCAATCAAGTAGTCGCCCAATATTATAATTTTTTACGCTTGGGTAAAGAGGGTTATCGACAAATTCATCAAGCCTGTCGAGATACGGCCTTGTATTTATCGGGGGAAATTGCTAAGATGGGGCCGTTTGAATTGATTACCGATGGCAGCACTATTCCAGTTTTTGCTTGGAAATTAAAGGAGAAAATTAGCGATCAAACTAATTATAGTTTATTCGATTTAGCCGATAAATTGCGCGAGCGGGGTTGGTTAGTTCCTGCCTATACAATGCCCAAAAATCGCCAAGATTTAACTGTGCAGAGGGTGGTGATCAAGGAGGGATTTAGTCGCGATATGGCGGATCTGTTGTTGCGGGATATTAATTCAGCGATCGCCTTCTTTAAATCTCAGTCTAATTATCAGTCAAAATTATCTGGTTCCCATTTTCATCACTAACAGATGTTGAGGAAAAACTCGCTTAAATTTCCCAAAAATTGGCAACCATTACAAAGTTTTGGTGTTGCCAATTTTTCCACACGAATTATTCACAGAACTGCCCAAGGAAATTTTCATATTTGGTCATCTCGGCGCTTTCGTAAGCGCCATAGCAGTGAAATTAAATCTGGCATTTCTGACTTAATTTCCTCTAAGTTAAAGCCGTTTAAATATTGGACTTGGCAATTAGATAATTTAACCTGGTGGATCGGTTTTATTTTTACCCTTGGTTCAATTTTATTCGTCGTCGGGGCAATTCCGATGATGTTTCCCCATCCCCCCTTAGAGAGGGTTTCTGTCATTAATTTTATCGGTTCAGTTTGTTTTACTTTTGGTTCCTATGCTGCCTTTTTAGAAGCTATTAATTTAAATCTAGATGTTACTCTGATTCGGGATGTAGAAATACTGGAGGAAAAAATCGGTACTATCTCCCATCCCGTCCCCAAACTGATTAAAATTAAATGGTTTGCTTGGCAACCTGATCGCCTTGAATATTGGGGAACTTTCATTCAATTTATCGGAGCTTGTCTATTCAATATTAATTGTTTTTTTGCCATGGTGCAGGGTTTAAGTTGGCAGAGTGATGATCTGTTAATTTGGATTCCTAGTACCCTTGCTTCCCTTCATTTCTGCACCGCTAGTTATTTAGCTGTTGTCGAAGTTTCTCATAGTTATTGGTCTTGGCATTTTAAAGATATAGAATGGTGGATAGTGGTGTTAAATTTAGGAGGTTCTCTTGGCTTTTTGAGTGGCAGTATTTTCGGCTTTTTCGGACAAGGAATAATTATTTGCTGTCAGGAATGGGGAACAAATTTTTCCTTTTTATCGGGTTCACTTTTGTTTTTAGGAGGTAGTTATTTAATGATTCCCGAAATGTTGCAAGAATAGCTTTCAGATGTGAAAATTTCCCTCCTGTCTCAACCTAGGATATCTGTACCCCATCGAGGACAGTAATGCCCAAACCTTACCCTACTACACAGAGAAAAATCTGACTTAATCCTATGAAATCTGTACTATTTTCCGATATTAATCAAAGAGCTTTAATGCCAAGTAAACCATCTAAAACTAGAGGATGGATGAAAAAAATTGGACATACTTTGGTAATATTTATCGTAGTTTTACTATTGACTCTAACCTCCCCTCTTTTGGGAATAGCTCAAAATCCCACACAACTGGAAAATAAAATTGACGGCTTTCCAGTTATGTTAGATGGAAAACCCCTCTTTTTTATCCGGCGGGGAGTTTCTTCATTTTCGGCGGAGGAGAGAGCTAACACTATTACCCGGAGAATTGAAAGAATTGCTCAAAATGATTCTATTCCTGTGGAGAACCTGACAATTGAGCAGCTCCCTGATGATAACTCACTGTATTTAAGTGTAGATCAAGAAGTAATTCTAACGTTGACAGAGCAAGATGCAAAAGCCTATCGTTCAACGCCAGAGGTTTTAGCTCAACAAGCTTTACAAAAAATTCAGTTTGCTATCGCTCAATATCGACAAGATCGAAAACCCGAACAACTACTTAAAAACATCATTTATACGGTTATAGCCAGCTTTGCCTTCCTGATTATTAGCTTTGCAGTTATCAAAATTTCAGGAAAACTATTTCCCTTCATTAGACGTTTGATTGAATCCTTGACACCGGGCATTCAAATCGGGAATGTTGAGATTATATCTTCCTCTAAAATCAGCTTCTTTTGGTTGCGAGTTCTTCGCATAATTCGCTTCTTTGTTCTGTTTTTATTATTATTTAATTATGCTACATTTGTCCTTCGTTTATTTCCCTGGACAAGAGTTTTTGGCGAGAGTATTTTAGGTTATTTTTCTCAATCATTAGAACTGGTTTTATACTCCATTGGCAAATATCTTCCCAATGGCTTTGTTATTGCCATAATCATTTTTATCACTTACTACTTAATCCGGCTAATCAAGCCCTTTTTTACGGCAATAGAAAGAGGAAATCTGATTATTCCGGGTTTTTATACTGATTGGGCTACACCTACTTACAATATCCTATTAGTCATAATTCTTGCCATAGCAGCAATAGTGGCTTTTCCCTACTTGCCCGGTTTTAATTCTCCAGCTTTTCAAGGTATTTCTGTTTTTCTCGGTCTTCTTTTATCCCTTGGTTCAACTTCAGCGATCGCCAATGTTATTGGGGGAATTATTCTTATTTATACCCGTGCCTTTCGCATCGGAGATCACATTCAAATAGGAGATGTAATTGGCGATCTAATTGAAAAAAACTTCCTAGTAATTCGCATTTGCACTCCCACTAATAAAATCATTACTATTCCTAACTCGTCTTTATTAAGTAGTAATGTGATTAACTTTAGTATCTCCTCGCGGGAATTAAACAGAAATCTAATTATTCAGACAACGATTACCCTAGGGTACGATCTGCCCTGGCGAAAAGCCCACACAACCTTAATTGAAGCTGCTCTAGAAACTGAGCATATCCTCAAAGAACCCGCTCCTTTTGTCCTGCAAACTAGCCTAGATAATTTTTACATCAGTTATCAGTTAAACGCTTACACTAACCAACCCAATTTGATGGTAATAATTTATTCAGAACTCCATCAAAATATTCAAGATAAGTGTAATGAAGCCGGGATTGAGATTCTCTCTCCCAGTTACACTTCCCTACGAGATGGAAATACAACAACCATTCCCGAAAATTATTTACCCTCCGATTATGTTGCACCTCCCTTTCGCGTTCAATCTTCAGACAATCCGGAAAACAACACATTATGATAGTAAATCCGTTTTTAAGCACTCACTGTTGGCGGATTATTAATATAATGGGCCAACTCAAGTCTGAATTGCATCACTGTCCGATTTACCTTCATAGAATAGCTCATTCGGGGTACGATAATTAAGACATTTTCGAGGACGATTGTTAATAGAGTTTACGGCTCTTTATTACCTGCTCTGGCTTAAGGATTTTAAAATTCGTTGTCAAACATTATAGCAGTTATCTTAATTGTGAGACACGAAGTTTTTTTTGGGTAGTCGATCATCAATACCAAATTAGATTATATCTCATCTTTATGAGAAAATCTGTAACACAACTAAAGTTTTTAAATTGAGTAATCGATAACTTTCTCACTTTGATTGTCAAAATCAGTGAGTAAGGTTACTTTTCTCGGTTTTAAATGTACCGTTTGTTCTGGTTGTAACTGTAATTGCTTGTACTCCTCACGATTGAGATAAGCCACCACCATTTCCCCATCGGCTAACATTAATTCTACTTGTATTTCCCAGCCTAAATGAATAACTCTTTTTACCACTGCCCAACTATTCAAACCATCTTGATTGGGCATAATTTCCAGGTCGTGGGGACGGATAAAAACGGTGGAATTATCCCCCGGATGATGTCCATTTCCTAATCCTGCTAAACTGGGTAAGATATTCACTTCCCCAATAAACTGCATCACAAAAGGTGTGGCAGGATGATCGTAAATTTCCGCGGGAGAACCCACCTGTTCAATTTTACCATGATTCATCACGACAATCGTATCAGCTACCTCCATTGCTTCCTCTTGATCGTGGGTAACAAAAACACTGGTAACGTGAACTTCTTCGTGTAAATTTCTCAGCCATACCCTTAATTCTTTTCTAACTTTTGCATCTAAAGCTCCAAAGGGTTCATCTAATAATAATACATTCGGTTGAATGGCTAAAGCGCGGGCTAAAGCTACTCTTTGTCGTTGTCCTCCTGATAATTGGGCAGGATAGCGATCGCCTAATCCCTGTAATTGAATTAATTCTAATAATTCCTCAACTTTGTTCTTAATTACTGGCGATTTTTGCTGGCGAATTTCTAGACCAAAAGCAATATTTTGACGAACAGTTAAATGTTTAAATAGGGCATAATGTTGAAAAACAAAGCCGATATTTCTCCGTCTAGGATCCAGATGGGTGGTATCTTGTCCGTTAATAATAATCGCGCCACTGTCGGGAGTTTCTAATCCTGCAATCGAACGTAATAAGGTGGATTTCCCCGATCCCGATGGTCCGAGGAGGGCGACTAATTTACCTTCAGGAATGGTTAAATTGATATTATCTAAAGCTTGAAAATTGCCGAAACGTTTAGAAACTTGCTGGATGATAATACTCATATTTTCAGGTTAATTGTAGTTAAGTAGTGTGAATTTTGTGGGCGGTTTTACGTTCGAGAATTTCTTTGATAATTAAAGTAACTCCCGCTAGTAAAGCTAGAATAGCCGCCGCACTAAAAGCGGCAGGAGTGAGATAATTTTTATAAGCCTGTTCTACGAAAATTGGCAGGGTGGCAGTTCTCCCTAAAATACTGCCAGAAACCACAGAAACCGCCCCAAATTCTCCCATCGCCCGGGCATTAGTTAACAGCACTCCGTACATCAATCCCCAACGAATATTGGGTAAGGTTACGCGCCAGAAAATCTGCCAATCATTTGCCCCTAAAGTGCGCCCCGCTTCCTCTTGTTCTAAGCCAATTTCTTCTAAGACTGGGATAACTTCTCTAGCGACAAAAGGCATGGTGACAAATATAGTTGCTAATACCATTCCGGGTAAAGCAAAAAGTATTTTTATATCGAAAAATTCTAGAAAAGAACCTAACCAACCATTGCGCCCATAGAGCAGTACAATCATTAAACCCGCTACCACAGGAGAAACGGCAAAAGGTAAGTCAATTAAACTAATTAATAACGTTTTGCCACGAAATTGATTGCGAGCAATTACCCAGGCTGCACAAAGTCCGAAAATTGTGTTTAAGGGTACAGTAATTAGGGCAATAATTACTGTTAATCTTACCGCTTCGATAAAGTCAGAGGTTCCCGCCGCTTCTAAAAAAGCTTGGAATCCATTGCGAAAAGCATAGTAAAATACTGCTGCTGCTGGAATAAATAATAACAGTGCCAGATAGACAAGGGCGACGATAATTAGTAGGGGTTTATAATCCCACTCTTTCGGTTTAGTTGATTTTTTTAGACTCAGCATTTTTGATCTGTCTCCAGTCATACTCTAAGGTTTTTTACTCTTTACTTAACTCTGTATTTTTGTCCCCATTGCTGCAGAAAATTAATTACTACTAACATCACTAGGGAAACTAGCAATAAAACCATGCCGATTACTGTCGCCCCTGTGTAATCATATTCCTCTAGTCTTTGGAAGATTAAAACTGGGGCAATTAAATCCTTAAAGGGGATATTAGAGGAGATAATAACTACGGAACCATATTCACCGATCGCTCTGGCAAAACCGAGGGCAACTCCTGTTAAAATGGCGGGTAGTATTGTGGGAAAAATTACTCGCCAAAAGATTTGCCAAGAGGAAGCACCGAGGGATAAAGCCGCTTCTTCCACTTCTTTTTCCATTTCCTGTAAAACCGGCTGTAAGGTGCGGACAATGAAGGGTAAAGCGATAAATAACATCGCCACAAAAACCCCTAAAATGGTAAAGGATATCTTAATGCCAAAGGGGGCAAAAAATTGACCGAGCCAACCATTATCACTGTAAACTGTCGCGAGGACTAAACCAGCAACAGAAGTGGGTAAAGCAAAGGGCAAATCCACACAAGCATCGACAATTTTTTTACCGGGGAATCGATAACGCACTAACACCCAAGCGATAATAGTGCCAAAAACTCCGTCAATTAAACCAGCGATTAAGGAAGTAAAAAAAGTGACTTGGTAAGCGGATAAAGAAATCGGTAAAGTGGCAACACGCCAAAATTCCGCAAAACCAAGAGTTAGGGATTTAGCAAATAGTGCTGCTGCCGGTAAAACCAACAAAACCACTAGATAACTAATGGTAATTACCCAAGGAATAGAAACTTTTTTCAGGGGTTGACTGGGAGATAAAGATAATTGTGGGTTAGCCATTGTTTATTATTGCTAAGTAAGTAGTTCCAATTAAATAGAAGATAAATTTTGCCTTTGATCCCCCCTGCCCCCCTTGATAAGGGGGGTGGGGATCCGCCTTGATAAGGGGGGTGCCGATTAGAGATTACCAATTGTCAGCTTCTTCAAGAACTTGTGCTGAATCATACCAAACTTCTACATCTAAATCTGCCAGATAGGAAAGGGCATTTTCTATCTCTTGCGAGTTGCCTTGTAGTTGTAGATCAAACCAGCCATCTTGATTATTATTGGCAGCTAACAAAGCAGAAAATATATTCACTTTTAGACCAGGAAAAGACCCTAAACGTGCTATAATTGGCTCGTTAATATATTGTTTAGGAACCCGAATTTTTATCCTTCGGGACGTGGGGCGATCGAGTCCAGATTGATCGAGATGTAAGTCACTTTGGGGATGATTAATAGTTTGCCATTGGGGTTGATTATCCATGGTTTTTCTCCTTAGGATTTACCAGCTTTAGTCAGAATTTTATCGAACAAGCCTCCATCATCAAAGAATTGCTTTTGTACCTTATCCCAACCGCCTAAATCCTGCACGGTAAAGAGATTTTTTATCTGAGGAAATTTACTCTCAAACTCTTTAACTATCGTCGGTTCAACGGGACGAAACCCCACCTTAGCAAATTCTCTTTGTGCCTCTGGGGTAAATAAAAACTGCACAAAAGCTTCCGCCACTTTTCTCGTACCTTTTTTATCTACATTAGCATCAACAACCGCCACGGGATTATCAATAGAAATATTATAATCGGTGGGAACAGTATAAGCTAACTTCTCACCTTTTTGGTTAGCGAGAATCATCTCGTTTTCGTAATTAATTAGCACATTTCCCTGGCCCTGTTTAAAAAATACATCACTAGATTCGCGAGCATCTCTAGGTAAAACTGGCGCGTTTTTAAACACTTTTTCGACAAAAGTTTGCGCCTCTTGTTCACTGCCTCCCGCTTGCGTCACCGAACCCCAAAGAGCGAGAAAATTCCAGCGCGCTCCGCCAGAAGTCTTGGGATTAGCGGTAATAACTTTAATATTATCCTTGGCTAAATCTGACCATTTATTAATTTTAATATTGGCATCACGGGGAACAAAAGCCACTACAGATTTATGAACAATAGAGTCATTGGGTGCTTCTTTTTCCCAACCGGGTTGAATTAATCCCGCTTGCTCAATTTTCTTGGTATCCAAAGCTAAAGCCAACGCTACCACATCCGCTTCTAAACCATCGATAACGGCGCGAGTTTGGGAACCGGAACCGCCATAACTCTGTTCAAAAGTGACTTTTTGCCCCGTTTTTTGTTGCCATTCCTCGACAAATTTGGGAATGATTTTTTCGTAGGCACTTTGGGTGACAGCATAGGAAACAAGTGTCACAGTCACGGATTTTTGGCTGTCATTGCCGCTATTGGTGGGGGATGAGGTACAAGATGCCAGCATTCCTCCCGTCAGGACAGTTGCCATGAGTAGGGACAAATAAGACTGGGATGACTGCATTGGCGGCGCTCCTAAAATTTACTCTAAGGTTGTATCTGTTTTCAGGCGTGTTTTAATCCTACAGCACAGGAAACAAAATTTCAATACATTTATAAAACAAATTGGGAATAAGGCGATAACAAGGGAAACTGTGAGAAGATAGAATCAGTGCTACATCTAGGTTTGAGACTATGGGCAAGAGCGTCAAAGCCAAAAAAACAACCCTCCTACAACAACTGATTAACCAGAGTTTTCTCTTTCGCGGACTAGAGGAAGCTTGGTTAAGTCACTATCTCGATGCCGACAATCTCAAGTTAGAGACGCTATTTTCCAATCGTCCCGTCTATACGGCTTTTCTCCCCGATGAATTTCTAGATGTTTTGTATGTGGTTTTGAATGAGGGTGTAATCGTTGTCCGCAGCACACCCCTCGACCGGATTATTGCCATTACCTACCCCGGTGGCTGTTTTGGTATGAGGAGTTTACCCTTTAGTTATGGTTTAGCCAGTCGCGCTTTTCCCTGTTTGGTGGAATCCTATAAAACTACCCATGTCCTGAAAATTCCCCTATCGGCGCTAGAAAAGATTTACAACGATAACGAAAGTTTTCGTCAACGGTACTGTTTTTTATTTGAATTACAGCAAAAATTCGAGTATCATTTGCTTAATTGCAGTAGCTATCCCCCCCAAGCTGTAGCCACTTTACTCAGAGCCTTAATCTATCAAGAAAGAGAATTAGGCAGTCAACCAGATGCTGAAAATATCTATACTTTTGATCTATCCGTCGATGTGATTGCTCGCGCTTGTCAACTCAATCAACGCACCGTCGAACAGGTATTAAAAGGATTGCAAACCGTGGGATTAATTGCCTCAGAATCGACGGGGGATTTAATTCGGGTACTGGATGCCGAGGGTTTAAAAGAAGTTTACAGTGCCACCCGGGATAAAGTTAATTGGTGGCCCCTAAGATAAGTAGGATTGGCCCTATTTACCCTGGCAATTGACAGCGTTTTAAAGCATCTTCGGCCGCCGCTTTGGTGGCATCCTGTTTCCGTTTACCTTTACCTGTACCGTAGAGAAGATTATTAACCCGCACTTCGGCAGTAAATTCCCTAGCGTGGGGGGGGCCTGTAACATCAATGATCGCATATTCTGGGTTAGAGGCGAAATTAGCCAGCGCCCACTGTTGAAAGAGATTTTTGGCATCGATAAAAGATGGCGATTCCGATTGTTGAGAGACTAAATGAGAGGCTACAGGGATAAAAAGCCCGTGCAGATAGTTTTTAACCGCATTTAACCCCGAATCTAGATAATAAGCCCCAATTATCGCTTCAAAAGTGTCCGCTAATAGGGTAGGATTTGATCGCCCCCGATCTTTAATTGCCCCCTTACCTAAACGCATTAACTCCCCCAGGCCGATTTCAATGCCTAATTGCGCTAATTGTTCTTCTTTGACCAAATTTGACCGCAAACGGGTTAATTCGGCCTCGTTCATGGCGGGATATTTTTGATACAATAGTTCGCCCACCAAAAAAGCCAAAATCGCATCGCCTAAAAATTCTAGGCGCTCGTTATTTTCCGTCAATTCGGACTGTTCATTGACATAGGAACGATGGGTTAAAGCTTGGGTGAGAAGGAGAGCATTTTGAAAAGGAGGCAAACAAGACATTACAGAAATGATCAAGTCAAGAGCATTTCTTATCTTAATCCGACCCCACCTCGAATAGATGAGACGAACGATCCTTTTTTTACTGTTTTTTCCGGCTAGTTTAGGCATAATCTCCCAAATCTTCTCACCGGAAAACCTATCCGCTGCTATTCTTGCCCTAGGTACCTTGGGGATGTGTATTGAACAGGCACGCATGGCGGCGGTGGACTTGGCAGAAATTGCCCAATTTCAGCAAAAAACCAGCGATCCTCGCCTCGATCGCTTTTTTATCGTCACAGTTAGTACAATTGTTTTAGAATTAGCGGGCTTTTATCTGGCTGCCCTCTGGATAGGATGGGGAGCTTTAATAGTTTTAGTCAGTCAAATTTGGTTTCATTGTTTAGCCAAAATTCAACTGCAGCCAAGCACGGAAAAAATTATTGACCATGGCATAGGGCCACGTTTACCCATCTTACTCGCCGACGGAATCGGCATAATCTTCGTGGCTTTCTGGTTAGCCAAAATCGCTCCCCTAATTATGGCCATCACTTTAACGGCAATGTTATTAATCTACGGCTCTCTTAAGTATAGACCTCTTGTCAAAATCAAAAATCTTCCCTTAGTTGAGGAGTAAGTAGCCAGTATTCGGTCGTCAGGAGAATCAAGAATGAGCTTTAATCAACTAAATTCTCTACTTAGAGATTTTATGCCTATTTTTCTCATTTTTGAACTCTCAAAAATTAATTATCCAAGAACTCTCCTGTAGTCCCTCGAAATTACCGCAGAAATCGAGTGCCTTAATCAACCCGACAAAAAGTTAATTTTAGAGAGAATTCCCCCAGATGAAACCATTACCCGTTATTTTATTAGTAGTCCAGACGCAGGAGGCTCTCTTAGGTTTGGTGGGTAAAATATATTCTAAGATACAGTCGTGCTGGCGAGCGAGTGGCAGGAACCACTCCAGACACAGAGGACACGAAGATTGATCGCTTCTATAGTAAGTTAAACTGACCACACAAAGAATAAGAGAGCCGTACCCCAAATGAGGTATTCTGTGAAGTTAGATCAAATAGTGATGCAATTCAGACTTGAATTCCATCACTGTTATATGCTGGTCGGCTTCAAGGCTCTCGGTTTCATCGAAAATTTGGGTCTGAAACCCCGTCGTTCTACGACGGCTTTACTGTTAAATATGAGCATCGTTTACAAAATATATGCTAGAATGTGAGATATGGAAAAAGCCTATTCTTACCGATTTTACCCCACACCAGAACAAGAGTCGCTATTGCGGCGCACTTTGGGCTGTGTAAGATTAGTTTATAATAAAGCTCTCCATCTCAGAACACAAGCATGGTACGAAAAGCAAGAAAGAGTAGGATATACTGAAACTTCTTCAATGCTAACCGACTGGAAAAAGCAAGAAGAATTAGAGTTTTTAAACGAAGTTAGCTGTGTACCTTTACAACAAGGGTTAAGACATTTACAAACAGCTTTTACTAACTTCTTTGCTGGTCGTACTAAGTATCCCACCTTTAAGAAAAAACATCAGGGAGGAAGTGCCGAATTTACCAAATCAGCCTTTAAATTTAAAGACAGACAAATCTATTTAGCTAAATGCACAGAACCTTTACCTATTCGATGGTCAAGACAAATACCAGAAAGCTGTGACCCAAGTACAGTAACAGTCAGATTACATCCTTCTGGACGCTGGCATATTTCAATT
>NZ_JADEVX010000108.1:0-15254 GCF_015207925.1 Microcystis sp. LEGE 00066
TGCTTCAACAAGGATTTTAAGTCTTCTACTGACTCAGCAACATTAATATTAGGGACTCCACTCATTGCCTTTTTACCACACAAACTATACCTTTACCAAGTATGACATACTTTTTGAAAAATGGTATTACCCATCTTCTGGTACTCTCCGAAAACCCTGACAATTTATAAATTTTGTAGCTCTTATCTAGGAGGTGATCTTGCTGCATAAATGCCCTAGCAATGGCACCTTGTTTTTTGATAAAAATTTGACCAAGTAATCAAAATCAAAAAATTAACAACAAACAACTCAATCTATTGATATTAAATGTTTTGAGAATCTTTTATTAATAAAAAAACTGGGAGTAACAGAGAATAGTACAAGTCATGGGGTTTCTCGGCACTTAGGGTATATTTGCTGATAAACCCCTTTTGTGGCAAGAATCTATAGGCAATGCACATTTGTGAGAAACGATACAGTACAAAATTAATCAAGCAAAAGATGATTTTTTAATCTTGTCTTATCTAGATGTTAAAGAAAGTCCTATAGCGTTGTTTTTGGGTCTATTATTTTAAGTGCTTTTCCCATTAGAAATTTTTCAGACCCTATCACCGCAGGTTGTAGAAAAAAAGTCGGTATTCGATGAATACCACTCTATATTCGATGGAATCAGAAATTATTCGTCTGTTTCTACCTGTATTTTTTTACACACGGGACTTTTGATCGATACTCCCCATCGTCACAGATAGACGAAATAAACGGAGCGAGTGTAATTTATCCAGATACAAAGGACAAGAAAGCGATGATTACTTTTGACGATCCAACCGCACTAGAGTTACCTCTTCTGGGACAAGATGATATTTACAACGACCTGAACATAGGCGAGACCGAGACAACCTTTTCGGAAACTCTCCGCATCCGCGACATTCAGGTAACTGGATTAGTATCGGACATGACAGGGACGCTGGTGAGCGATGTAGCTGGAATCTTTACGGCGATCACCAGTAATGGCTTTCACCTACAAGATCCCAATCCAGACGACGATCCGCGAACCTCGGAAGGCATCTTCGTCTTTAGGAACCGGCAGGACTTCATTGATGATATAAACGGACTGAATATCAACATTGGAGCGTCGGTTCAAGTCAGTGGACTGGTGCAGGAAAGACAACTGGATGTTATCAGCGAAGAAGGCGTTAGCGAACCCGCACTAGAGTTACTTCTTCTGGGACAAGATGATACTTACGATACTTACAACGACCAGAACATAACCTTTGACGACCAAGACACATACGATGATCCTTACGATATTTACAACGACCAGAACATAGCCGAGACAACCTTTTACGATCAGGACACAGCCGAGACAACCTTTTCGGAAATTCGCATCCGCGACATTCAAGGAACTGGATTACAATCGCCCCTAGAAGGGCGGGTGTTGCGCGATGGTGGATTTGTAGTCGGAATCGTCACGGGGTTCGCTACTAATGCTAATGGTTTTTACCTACAAGACCCCGATCCAGACAACGATCCGCGAACCTCGGAAGGTATCTTCGTCTTTACGGGATCGGAAAGATTCAAAGAACTTAATCTCACGGTCGGCGACTCGGTTCGAGTCAGTGGACAGGTGCAGGAAAATCGACCGAATGTTACTATAAACGGCGAAAGAGTACCCGACTTGACTGTTCTCAGTACCACACAAATTGCTGCCAATAGAGACACGAACACAATCGACGTGTTAAGTTCGGGCAATCCCTTACCCGCCCCCATTCTCATCGGATCGGGAGGTCGCGTACCCCCCAACCAAATCATCGCGGGAGCGAACTTTTCCCCTGACACCTTCGACATTCCCTTAGATTTAAACACTGGGATCGGCTTCTATGAAAGCTTGGAAGGAATGCTGGTAACGGTACAGGATACCATGGCAGTCAGTCCAACGATTATCCGAAGTACTAGCTCGGATTCAATATGGACGGTGGCGAATCGAGGGGCCGACGCTACCGGCATCAACAGTCGCGGTGGTATTGGCATCGCTTCAGATGATTTCAACCCCGAACGGATTCAAATCAGCGCCATAGACCTGCCACAAGTTGATGTAGGCGATCTCTTAGGGAATCTGACGGGGGTAGTTGATTATGCGTTCGGTGACTACCGGGTCTTAGTAACCGAACCGGTTCAAGCTACTCCTGGCGGATTGCAGCGGGAAGTGACGAATCTAATAGGCACGGCAGATAAGCTAACGATCGCCAGTTATAACGTGGAAAATCTCAATCCCACTGAATCGAATCCAGGTGGCCTCGAGAGATTCGGCGTACTCGCCAATCAAATCGTCAATAACCTGAGAGCTCCCGATATTATCGGACTTCAGGAAATTCAAGACAACAACGGCCCGATCAACGACGGTACGGTAGCGGCGGATTTAACCTATCAAGCTTTAATCGACGCGATCACGGCCGCAGGCGGTCCTACCTACCAGTTCCTGAATATCGATCCCGTCGATGGTCGAGATGGGGGTGCGCCAGGTACTAATATTCGAGTTGGCTATCTCTATAACCCTGATCGTGTTAGCTTTGTAGAAGGTTCCCTCCGACGGATCACCGACCCCATCGCCACGCCCGATAATGATGGTGCTTTTACCAACAGTCGCAAGCCTCTAGTCGCCACCTTTACGTTTAACGGACAGGAAGTGACGGTAATTAACAATCACTTGACCTCCAGACGCGGTGGCAATGGTTTATTTGGCAATGTTCAACCCCCCAATATTGGCGGTGCGGATGTACGAGCCAATCAAGCTACGGTTATCAATAGCGAAGTCAACGCAATTTTGGCGGACGATCCCAATGCTAACGTGGTGGTTTTAGGGGATCTTAACGGCTTTGATTTTGAAGAGTTCCAGCAAATTCTCAGTGGTGGGGTGCTAACCAATCTTTCTCAAACCCTGGATGTCAGAGATCGTGCCACCTTCAACTTCCAAGGTAACTCCCAAGCCTTAGACCATATTTTGATAACCAATAATCTCGCCAGTAAGGCCGAGTACGATATCGTTCGTGTCAACGTTGATTTTCTCGATCAGCCCGCTGATCATGAACCCATCCTTGCAACTCTCAACTTGCCGCAACAATCCCAGAGTTTTACCCTACAAATTCTACAAGCCTCCGATCAAGAAGCGGGTATTCCGGCTTTTCAAGATATTCTGGGCTTCTCGGCGGTAATGAATGCCTTGGATAACAAGTACACCAATACGCTGAAATTAACTACGGGAGATGTTTACATTTCCAGTCCCTTCTTTAATGCCAGCCGCGATATTTATGATAACGCCACAACGGGTAATCCACAGGCCGATCAAGGGGGCATCGCCGACATCCTGATTAACAATGAATTAGGCTGGGATGTGGCCTCGGTGGGCAACCATGAATTTAGCGGTGGTGCTGGTTCTTTCCTCAACCTAGTTGCCCCGAATCCTAATTGGGTTAACGGACAGAATGGCGGTGTCGGTATCGGACCTGGAGGCTATCCTGGAGCGGCATTCCCCTATTTAGCCAATAACCTCGATTACAGTCGGGCTACCCTTCCCAACGGTTTAGCCGTGGTCGCTAACGGGGGAGCGCCTTTACCCAATACCCTAACCGGAAGCGTGGTTAAGGACTTTAACGGCGAAAAAGTGGGAATTATCGGCATTGTTACCCCCTATCTCAAATCGATCGCCGATACGGGAGCGATCGAGGTAACGACCCGAGATATCAACGGCAACGTGATTACCGGAACGACTTCCGTGGATGTGCAAGTGGACTCCATCATCCGCAACATCACCCCCGAAGTCCAAGCTTTAAGCAATACGGGTATCAATAAGATTATTTTGATGACTCACCTGCAAGAATCCCGCATCGAAATCGCTTTGGCCGAGGAAATGGCAGCCCTCGGGTTAGGAGTTGATCTGCTTTTTGGGGGTGGTTCTCACCAACAGATGTCTTCCAGTACCGGAGTTCCCCCCCTACGGGAAGATGAAACCCAACAAAATAACGGACAGTTATTGCAACCCTTTCCCCAAGTGTACGGGGGTGGAGATAATCGGGTTATTTACGTCAATTCAGCCGCAAATTATCGCTACTTGAATCAATTGGTCGTCACTTTTAATGATCGAGGTGTAATTACCACGATTGGAGATGATAGCGGTCCTTATGCCACTGATATTGCGGGAGTCGATCGCCTCTACGATGAATCGATTACTACTTTTGACCAAGTAAGAGCCAAAGCAGATCAAGATATAGTCGAAATTGTCGATGGGGTGCGAGGCTTCGTTGACATCCTAGACGGTACGATCTTCGGTCAAACCGATGTTTTTCTCAACGGGGTTCGGGGCGATGTGCGTACCCAAGAAACCAACTTGGGTAACTTGACCGCAGACGCTCAAGACTTCTACGCCGAAGCCTATTTGAATGAGCATAACCTACTTCCTGGCTTTAACCGGATCGATATTTCCTTCACCAATGGCGGCTCGATCCGCGATCAGATCGGACGGTTCGCGATCGGAGACTCGGGAATCATTCCCCTGCCCCCGCAAGCGAATCCCGATGTGGGCAAAGAGGAAGGGGATATCTCACAACTCGATATTTCCAATTCCCTACGCTTTGACGGCGATATCGTTGTCGGTACAGTGAACGCCACCGGATTCCTGCAACTGGCCGAACACATGATTTCTTCAGTGGAAACGGGGAACGGTCGTTTTGGTCAAATTGGTGGCTTTAACTTTAGTTATGACCCCAACGCTCCAACCAGTCAACGGATTCGCAGTCTTGCCTTAGCAGATGCAACGGGCAATAGTGTCCAAACCATTGTGAAAAATGGGGAATTAGTGGTTGCTTCTAACACCATTTTTAGTGTCGTTACCCAAGGTTTCCTGGCAAATGGCGGTGATAGTTATCCCACGGTGATCCAGAATATCCAACGCTTAACCGATTTTGACGAACCCGATTCTCTGGGGAACGCCAATCTCCGACCCGGACGGATACAGGATGCCTTTGCCGAGTATCTTTCGGCTTTTTACAACAATGACAACCGACAACAGCCCTTTAACCAAGCCGACACTCCCCAATCAGAAGATCAACGGATTCAAAGCCTCGGTTTCCGTCAAGATACGGTTCTCGACGGTGTCGCACCTTTACCGACAACCGTCAACGGAACACTTGGCGATGATACCTTTGATGCCGCTTTGCGCGATGGCAGACAATTTATCGGCAATAATCAAATTCTCAATACGGGAAGCGGTAATGACACTGTAAACGTTGGCTTTGCTGTCGGTGGTAATAACATCCGTACCGCTTCGGGCAATGACATCGTTTACGCAGGAACCAATAACCGTATCGATACGGGGGCAGGAGATGACATCCTCTTCTTGGGTTCTGCTAGTGGTAATAATATCGTCACTGGGGGTAGCGGCCAGGATCTATTCTGGATTACAGAAAATGATGCGCTCTTACCGGCAAATACCAACATTATCGCTGATTACAGAGCAAATCAAGGGGATCTGATTGGTTTCTTCTCTACTAGCTTAAGTTGGGATTCTCTCGGTACGGATTGGGATTATCGTCAAGCGGGTGCAAATACCATTATTGAAGCTTTTGGACAAGATATGGCTATTCTCAATGGAATTAATGCTTCTACCTTGACTCAAGCTAATTTCATCTTTAATTAGGCTCTCTAACTAACTAAATTGAGGGGCGAGACTCATCAAACGCGCACCTTTCAACCCTAATATTTTCAGCACATCTTATTGGATGAGGACAAAATGATGAATTCCTGGCAACGCAACGCAGTGATTACTTCTGGGGTAGTTCTAAGTCTTGCAGTTCAGCAAGTCAATCCTGCTCAAGCAGCTATCGTAAGTTACAATCTAGCTGGAACTATCCAAAATGGTTTATTGACAGGGCAAACTTTTTCGGGTACTTTTAGCTATGATAATTCCCTGTTAACGGGTTTAGGCTTTGAATTTTTAGATGTATCTCAAGTCAACTTGAACTTTTTTGGCTCAACTTTTACTGCTGTTGATGATGATTCTTTTCCTGATAGTCCTAAGGTGGAATTTTTAGATGGTATCCTTCTAGGGTTGAATTTTTCAACGTCTAGTTTTACTCCAGAATTTTCTCTAATTCCCGCTTTTGGTAGTACTGAGGCTACTTTTTCCTATATTGGAACTAATGATAGCGGTTCAGGCCCCGTTCAATATGTCCTGATTCCTGAACCTTCAACTGTTCTAGGAATTATTGCTTTAGGTATCGGCGGTTTTTTGGTGGGTAGAAAACGATAATATCATTAAAACTCGTGTTTTACTAATTTAAGCCACCTCCAAGGATTTGCTAGGGGTTTTGAATTGAGTTATGTGGGAGCATCCCACTTAGGCGATAAGTATTGGTACTTGTCGCCTATCAAGTAGGGTGAAAAATCAAAATATAGCACTTTTCACGTTACTGAGGTATCGACAAGTTTTGCCAACAAAGGGCTTAAGCCCTTTGCCCATACCTCATTCTGATGAAAACTGCTATAATACTAAATCCGTTGAGTATAGGCTACATATCAGGATAGGCAAGAAGCAAGAGGCAAGAGGAGCAATAGATAATCAGTCTTTAATAACCAGATTTAGTATCAGTTATCAGTAACCGCTCTAATCTCTAGTTAGTCTCAAAATATCTTCTCTAATTATAGGGATTACTAAATAATAATATGGAAAAGAAACAGACAAATCCGATGGGCAAAGTTTTCACACCTTTAACAATAATTAATCGTGCCGATGAATCAGCAGCTGCTAGAGGTTTTATCTCTACTTCAGAAATTCGATCTGTTACTTTACCAAAAGTTTTAGTTGATACGGGAGCAACAACCCTCTGTTTACCTGCTAATATTATTGACAGACTGGGGCTAGATTTACTTAAAGAAGTCGATGTTAGTACCGCGACTGGATTGAGCAAAGCGAGAGTCTTTCAGGATGCTAAAATATTGCTTTGTGGTCGCGAGGGAACTTTTGAATGTTTAGAATTACCCGGTGGTCGCGATCCTTTAATTGGAGTAATTCCCCTAGAAGCACTGGGTTTAGAATTAGACCTACAAAACCAAACTTTGAAAGTTCTACCCTCCGAATCTCTAGATACTTATCTAACAATTCTCTAAAAATTGATAACCTTCATGGATCGATCACCCTTATTTTTTCAATTTAAGTAGGGAGGCACAATTATTGGTAGGATGGGTTAGCAGTAGCGTAACATGAGCGGGCGTTGGGTTTCATGCTTCAACCCAACTACGTTCTGATAACTGTTAACTGATAACTCACACCTGATAACTGATAACTGATAACTGATAACTGATAACTGATAAGTAGGAAGACACAATTATTTGTAGGATGGGTTAGCAGTAGCGTAAGCGGAATTCTTGAGAAGGAGAGAAGAAAATAGAGAATAAGTTCTGAAGGAATCACGGCGATGAAACAGGAAATTAAGCCCTTTAACCCTGATAAAATCTACGAAATAGTGCTTTCTGTCAATTTTTCCATTAATGCCCAATTTGCTCAAGAAGCGCAGGAGAAATTAAACGCTATCCTTGGGGAAATGGATGCGGATTACTGGCAAATTCACCACATCTGTGCAGCGGGAAATTAGCTATATAGTCCCATGATCTAGCTTTTTTAGGACGCTGAGAGCATGGAGACGGACGATTGCTTCCCCATCGGCTGCTAAAGTCAGCAAAATACTTTTATTATCCCGCTCTAATTCTCCTAAAGCGATCGCTAGAGACTGTTTAACTCCCGTATCAGCGAGGATCGCCGGACGGGAGTGATAAAAATTACTGAGAATTTCCCCTGCTTGTCGGCGTAATTTCTGGGGGGTTTGCCGGCCGAGAATAGCGATAATTTCACGACAAATCAAGACATTTTCGCTATATAAAGCCTTTTCTAGGTAATTTAAAGCTTCTCCATCCTCGATCCAGCCCAATGCTCGCACTACAGTTAATTTTAAACTATCGGGAGTTAAGGAAGATTGCATCAGTGGATTTAAAGCTTTAGCTGAGGTTGCTGTGCCGATACGACCGAGAGCGATCGCAGTTTCTTGACAGATCTCGAGGTGGATATCGAATAACAGCGGTTGCAGATGGTTAACTAAATCTGCTTGGGGATAATTCGTCCCTAGGTAACTACTAGCTTTAATTGCTTCCCGTCGCACCTCGATGGCCGGATCCTGTAAAGCATCGAGGATAATCGCAGTAATCTGGGGATGGTGAAAACTGCTTAAAGCTTCGATCGCCATGGACCGAATGGTGCTAGATTGATCCTTAACTACAGTTAAAAGCGGTTCGATAATTTCCGGCCGGCGAATTTGTGATAAAGCTTGTACGGCTAAAAAACGGGTATTAGAGTCGGACAGTAATTGTCCTAAACTAGAGATGGCAGAACTGCCGATATTAGCTAAAGCAGCCGCAGCCATTTGGCTGAGTTCCTCCTCCTCCGATCTTTGCAATAATTGACTGAGAGCGAGAATACAGGCTCGATCGTCAAATTGACTGAGAATTCTCGCCAGAAACCAGCGCATTTCCCCATCTTGTTCCTCGGATTCTAACAGGGCAATTAGAGGAGCGATCGCCGATTGACCGATTTGAGGAAATAGTTTCGCTGTCTCCCATCGCTGTTGAAAATCGCATTTTTGTAAAGCTTCTAGGGCTAAATCGAGGATTTCATCGTTAATAATCGGTTCAATCGCATCTTTTTGGTTTAAAAGTCGCTGTATGCTGGCGTTTACTGTCTCCCAGTCCTTTTTATTTAACGCTATCTGAGCTTTTTCTAGCAGAGCTTGCATCGTGAGAAATGGCCTCGATTTTCGTGCTACCTATCTCAAGAATGTCAGACTTTCTCGCTTTTGTCCTCTCTCATAATGCAAGAAACCAATAATAAATCTCCAAATTGTGCATCAGACATCAGTAGAGGGGGCATCAGCGATCGCACAGTAGGGACGACTATAACAAAGGGGTGTTTCCAAGTCGTGTTGTTCCAAAAATTCCCGATTACTTAAAATCCTAGCGGTTTCTCCCTCTCCCACCACCTGACCACGACTTAACACCACCGTGCGATCGCATAGTTCTAAAGCCAGATCGAGATCGTGGGTGGCGATCACTTGGGTTTGGGGTAAAGTGGCCAACAGTTGTATTAATTGCCGACGGGACCGGGGGTCCAGTTGGGCGCTAGGTTCATCAAAAACTAAGACCTGCGGTAACATGGCTAAAACCCCCGCAATGGCCACCCGTTTTTTTTCACCCCCCGATAGATTCTGACTGTTTCTCTTACCGTAATGCTGGGAATCCAATCCCACCGCGTGTAAAGCATGATGACAGCGATGGTTTAAATCCTCTCCCCGAATTCCCTGATTCATCGGGCCAAAAGTCACATCTTCCCAGACAGTGGGCATAAATAGCTGATCGTCGGGGTTTTGGAAGACTAAACCGACAAAATTGCGGATATTTTCTAAATTCTCCGGTTTAACTTCGTAGGGACCGACGGTGATTCTACCGGTTTGCGGCGGGAGAATACCGTTAAAATGCAGTAATAAGGTGGATTTTCCCGATCCATTGGCCCCGACCAAAGCCACCTTTTCCGTAGCTTCAATGGCTAAATTAATACCTTTTAACGCTTCTGTGCCGTCAGGATAGGTATAAACTAGGTTTTCAATAAAAATCGGGTTATGGTGCATGAAAAACGAGACTTTTACCTGAGTAGATGTACCATTTGACCCCAGAGGATCAGAATTACTATGGCAATTATAGCGAGATAATCTTTCAGCTTACTTTGGGGAACCTGTACAGAGGGCAAGGAACCGGTGTAACCCCTCGATAACATGGCTTGATAAATGCGATCACCACGTTCGTAGGTACGGACAAATAAAGCGCCGATCATGTGTCCCACTAGCAGCCGTTGCCATCGGGGACTACTCATTAAATTGCGCGCAATTGCTGCCCTTCGCATGGAATTAAATTCAGCGATCAAAACAGCTAGATAACGGTACATAGAAGCCAAAATTGCCACCAATAAAGGGGGAGTTTTCAGGGTAACTAATGCTTGCAACAGGTCGGGAATTGCTGTGGTTAAAACCAGAATATTGACCGTACAAAGACAGAGAAAAGCTTTAAAGGCCACACTGCTTAAAACCAGCAATCCCTCGCTAGTTATCCGCAAAAATCCCCAAGACCAAAGAATTTCGCCGCCATCACGAAAAAGAGTTCCCAATAAAACCACACCGATAAAGACAAATTCGATCGCTACTCTTCGTAAAAGTACAAGAATAGTCACCCGACTGATCAGAATTAAAATAATTAATCCTAATCCGTAAATCCCCCAAGTTTCCCAGCTACCATTCGGAGTTAAGGCTGTGGCAAAAACTAACAAAAGACTGACTAAAACCCGGGTATGAGGCGCAAGTTTCTGCCAAAAACCGCAATTTTGGCACTCATTTTCGCGAGAAAAAGTGGCAATGTGTAGCATTTATTCAGTTATCAGTTATCAGTTATCAGTTATTTAGGTATTTAGGGATTTAGGGAAATTTCAGCCAAATGCCGCACTACCCCACTACCCCACTTCTCGACTCCTATCTACTTATTCCTGATTTTGGGATTTTGGAATGATTAATTTACCGATACCCCAAGCGATGCCGAAAGTGGCAAGAGTTCCCAGAAAACCGGCGAGGGGAGTGGCCACACCTTCGGGAACACCTTTGAGGGCATAACCATCAAAAATTCGGGCGGAGGGTAATTGATTACCGAGGGCGTTAGGGTCTTCTTTCTTGCTAAATTGCAAGTCTTCCGCCACTCGATCGAGTCCGTCGGGATCGGGACTGGCAAAGGGAGAAAGAAAAACGGCGATAATTAGGGATAATACCAAGCCAATCAGAAAAAATTGGCTATTTCTGCGAATATTCATCGACTTAATTGGTTTATTGACGAGAAGCTTAGGAAGGAGAAACAAAAGTATTAACGGAATGGGGCGGATCGTAGAGAAGATCGGGACGGGTTCGCCAGATATAACCGACAGCGAAAACGGTAATCACCGCTTCCCCGATACCGATAAGGATATGCCAAGATAACATGGCCACAAGGGCGACTAAAGGCGGTACAGTCCCCGATAAAGCCAATTGCAGGGCGCAAGCTAACGCCGCCACCACCACACTTGTCCAAGCAGCCACGGCAACAGCGATCGCCATACTGCGCCAACGATGAAAACCGAAGGCTTTTCTAATCCCCAGATAGAGATAATAACCGCCAAACGTCCCGATCAGACCCATATTGACGATATTAGCCCCTAAAACCGTTAAACCACCATCTTGAAAAAATAAAGCTTGCACGATAAAAACCACCGCCATCACCAGAGAACCCGCCCAGGGACCGAGTAAAACCCCCGCGAGAGTCCCCCCTAACAAATGTCCGGAGGTTCCCCCTGGAATGGGAAAATTAATCATCTGGGCGGCAAAAATAAAGGCGGCACAAACTCCCATCAAAGGTACAGCCCGTTCAGCGTAGTGACCGCGCACTTTTTTAAGAGAAAAGCCAATCAGGACGACGGCAATTATCCAAGTAAATAGACTCACCGATGGACTCAAAAAGCCGTCGGGTATATGGAGGGCGAGATAAGGGGTCAGGAGAGGGTGAAACAAACCAACCCCTAGAAAATTAATAGACATTAAAACTCAGTCTCCTTGGCAATTTGGGTTAAAGATTTCCATAGAATTGCGTCGCTAGGACGGAAAAGTCCTCTCTTCTAGTAGATAACTAACCGCTTCATTCTACAATGCCCTCTCTGGGGATTTAACCCCTTTGGCTTCTTAAGAATTTCTGTTATTTTTCCGATCATCAGGGTTTAGCTATTAGCCAAAATCTCAATTATTCTCAAGCAGTCAAATTATTTAAATTATTATTAATTTTTCGAGGTTTTTTCAGTTTTTATGCTAGTCCTTAATCAGTGAGCAGTTATCAGTTAGAAGAGGCTGGTGACTACATTGACTACGCGATCGGTAGTCAGGGTAGTGCTTTAATTGGTTTAGAGGTCATCTAATGATAAGCTATCAGAGATAACCCCCTCTTTTTCGCTTTTTCTAGCTTGGTATGAAACCGTGATCAACTCTGAAGAAAAAAGACCGACTTGGGACGAATATTTTTTGATGATCGCTAAATTAGCCGCCACCAGATCCACCTGTTTAGCCTTTCCCGTCGGCGCGGTAATTGTCAAAGATCGGCAGGTTTTAGCCACGGGTTACAATGGTTCTCCATCGGGAACGGTTCATTGTACTGCCCAAGGTTTTTGTTATCCCGGTTTGGGAACCTGTCGAGAATCCGGAGAAATTCCCTCTCGGGCAATTCATGCCGAAGCTAATGCGATCGCTCAAGCGGCTAAACACGGTATTTCTACCCAAGGTGCTAGTATCTACGTTACTTTAGAACCCTGTATTTCCTGCTTGAAACTAATTATTTCTTCGGGAATTAAGGAAGTTTTTTACGAAGCTGACTTTAATAGTGGGACAAAAGCCATTTTAAGGGATTCTTTTCTAGAAACGGGGATTATTAAGTATAAAAAGATTTATTTATCAGAAGAAATGGCTAGTCATGCGGCCTTATTTTTATTAAATCCCATTTCGATCGATCCCAGGTAGTTATCCTCAACGGCGACATCAATGACGACCCCGCAACTTTTCGAGTGGGATGAAAATAAGCGTCAGGCTAATATAGAAAAACACGGCATAGATTTCGCCGACCTGGAAGCGATTTTTAGGGGTCCAATAATTGAGCGCGTGGATACCCGTCAGAATTACGGCGAAATTCGAGTGATTCTAGTGGGTACAATCGATAATATCGTTTTGGTGGTGGTTTATACATGGCGTGGCTCGGTTCGTCGAATAATTAGTGCTAGGAGGGCCAACAACCGTGAACGAAGAACATATTACCAGAGTCACCCGCGAACAGTGGGCGAAGTTGAAAGGCAAAACGAACTGGGAGAAAGTTAAAGGGATGAGTGAGGCGGAAATTGCCAAAAACGCCCTAGAAGACCCCGATAATCCCCCGCTGCCAGCTGATTTTTTCGATGAAGTTCTGGAATGCGCCCCGGGTTCCTTGAATCCCTAACCCTCCGATTAGTAACTGGATTTAGGGATTTTATCGGGGGCTGTATTAGCCTAGACTAACACAGCCCAAAGTTACCGTTTAAATGTCCAAATCCGTAAGATTTAAACGCGGTCCGTGGGTTTCGATAAATTCTCGCCGGGGGGCAACTCGATCGCCCATAAGAATCGTAAATAATTCCTCTGCTTTGGCTGCGTCTTCGATTTCCACCCGTTTTAAAGTGCGAGTTTCGGGATTCATGGTAGTATCCCAAAGTTGTTGGGGCATCATTTCTCCTAACCCTTTAAAACGTTGGATTGTGTAGTTAGCATTGGAGGGAAATTCCGCTATCTTTTGCTGTAATTCTCGATCGCTATAGCAGTAGGAATGATTTTTACCGCGTTCCAATTTATAGAGAGGAGGACAGGCGATATATACATAACCTTGATCAATTAAATTCTTCTGATAACGATAGAAGAAAGTTAACAACAAAGTTCGGATGTGTGCGCCATCCACATCAGCGTCAGTCATTAAAACAATGCGATGATAGCGCAATTGTGAGGGGTCGAAATCTTCTCCTTTAATTCCTAAACCGAGGGCGGTAATTAAGGATTGAATTTCCGTATTTTTGTAGATTTTAGCATCATCGGTTTTTTCGATATTGAGGATTTTTCCCCGCAGAGGTAGAATCGCTTGAAAACGACGATCGCGCCCCTGTTTGGCACTTCCACCGGCGCTGTCCCCTTCGACGATGTAAATTTCTGACTTTTCTGGGTCTCTTTCGCTACAATCAGCCAATTTACCTGGTAAAGGTGAGGATTCCAGAACCGATTTCCGTCGTACTAAGTCCCGGGCCCGACGGGCTGCTTCCGCCGCTTTGTACGCTTGTACTGCTTTTTCGATAATCGTGTCGGCCACTTGGGGATTTTGTTCTAGGTATTCGTTGAGAGTTTCCCCCACCAGCGAATCAACGATACCCCGGACTTCGGTGTTACCCAATTTGGTCTTGGTTTGTCCCTCAAATTCCGGTTCGGGGACTTTTACGGAAATAACGGCGGTTAAACCCTCGCGGACGTTTTCCCCCGCTAGATTAGGCTCGTTTTCTTTAATTTTATTGCGTTTACGAGCGACATTATTTAAAGTACGAGTCAGAACTGCCTTTAATCCTTCTAGATGAGTTCCCCCGTCAATGGTGCGGATGTTATTAGCAAAACCGAGAATATTGTCGCTATAGGCATCTATACACCACTGAAACGCCACTTCGATATTAATTCCGTTCTTTTCCCCCGATACATAGATAATATCTTTGTGCAGGGTTTCTTTTTCCCGACACATATAGGCGACGTATTCTTTAATACCCCCCTCATAACAATAGGTTTCGATGTGGGGTTCTTCGGCACGGTAATCGCTAAAGGTGATTTTAACACCCGCATTTAAGTAGGCTAGTTCTCGTAAACGTCCGGAGAGGGTACTGTAATCAAATTCGATACCTTGGCTAAAAATTTCGGTGTCCGGCAGGAAATTAACCCTAGTTCCCGTTTTTTCCTCTTGACTGGGACTGCTGACCAATTCTGTGACGGGGATACCTCTTTCGTAGCGTTGGGTATGTACTTTATGATCGCGCCAGACGGTGACATCGACCCATGCAGAAAGAGCATTAACGACGGAAATCCCGACCCCGTGTAACCCTCCCGACACTTTATAACCACCACTGCCAAATTTACCACCGGCATGAAGTATAGTGAGAACGGTTTCGAGGGCAGATTTACCCGTGGTGGGGTGGACATCGGTGGGAATACCCCGGCCATCGTCGGTGACGCTGACGGAACCATCGGCCTTGATATCCACTTCGATATGAGTACAGTAACCCGCTAAGGCCTCATCGATCGAGTTGTCCACCACTTCATAGACTAAATGATGTAGTCCCCGCGGCCCGGTCGTACCGATATACATCCCCGGCCGCTTCCTGACTGGTTCTAACCCTTCGAGAACTTGTATCTGTTCCGCGCCGTAGTTACTTGTCATAAAATTTCCCTGAAAAGGCTGTGATCCCTGATTGAACCTAAATGAATAGCAAAATCTTCAAAAATTGTAGCACATAAGGGTTAAAGACTGCTTAAATGCCTTTAGAGAGAATTTTTTATTAGGGTTGGGGTGTGGGG